>CANLGS010000221.1 GCA_947490035.1 Gemmataceae bacterium | reverse complement strand
CGAGCGGCTTGAGCCGCTATCGTAACCTCATCAGTTCTCGTCCGGGAGTCCACATGCTCGCCGACAACCTCTTCCTGAAGATCATCGACAAGACCATCCCGGCGAAGATCGCTTACGAAGACGACCTGTGCCTCGCGTTCCACGACGTCCGCCCGCAGGCGCCCGTGCATGTACTCATCATCCCCAAGAAGGTGATCCGCACGCACGACGACGCGACCGCCGAAGACCAGATGCTGCTGGGCCACCTGCACCTCGTCGCGGTGAAGCTGGCGAAGGAGTTGGGCCTCGTGCAAGGTTACCGGCTGGTCGTCAACTGCAACGAACACGGCGGGCAGACGGTGCCGCACCTGCACATGCACCTGCTCGGCGGGCGCGGCCTGGCCTGGCCTCCCGGCTAGCGCCGGAATGTAAAATGAAAAGGGTAAAAGGTAAAAGCGAAAGGCCGCGAGCCGCCGGTTCTCTGCTTCAATTTTTACCTTTTACTTTTTACCTTTTACATTGCTTTCATGACCGATTCCGAACTACGTTCCGTGCTGGCCGAACGCGTCGCGAGCGTGCGCGCGCATATCGGCGATGCGTGCCGCCGCGCCGGGCGCGACGCGGGTAGTGTCACGCTCGTCGCGGTCACGAAGACCGCGTCGCCGCATGTAGCCGCGATTGTCGAGGAGTTGGGCGTACACGACCTCGGCGAGAGTCGCCCGCAAGAGTTGTGGAAGAAAGCCGGCGCGATCCCCGGCGCGAGGTTGCACCTCATCGGGCACCTTCAGCGGAACAAGATCGACCGCACGATACCTCTCGTCGAACTGGTTCACTCCGTCGATAGCGAGCGCGTGCTGGCCGCGCTCGACGCCTTCGGGCGCAAGCGGGGAACGCCGGTGCCGGTGCTGCTCGAAGTGAACTGTAGCGGCGAAGCCAGCAAGGGCGGGTTCGCCCCCGAAGATGTACCCGCGCTGAGTGACAAGCTGGTGTCACTGGCAGGCGTGGAAGTGCGCGGTTTGATGACGATGGCCGCTTACGCGGACGACCCACAAGCGGCGCGGCCGACGTTCGCGGCGCTCCGCGGACTGCGCGACGCATTGCGGGCGCGCACGGGATTACCGCTGGCGGAGCTGTCGATGGGGATGAGCAACGATTTCGAGATCGGGGTGGAAGAGGGCGCGACGTTCGTGCGCGTCGGCACCACGCTGTTCGAGGGTCTTGGTGAACCGCGACCGTAAGGGAGCGGGTGGGCGTTGCGCCTTGAACGCCCACCCGCTCCCTTACGGTCGCGGTTCACCGGCTTACTTCTTCGGCGGGTCTACCTTCTTCTGGTCGAGCAGGTACGCGATGATGTGGTACATGTCGGCTTCCGGCACGGCGGTGTCGAAGTTCGCCGGCATCGCGGAGAGCAGCGTCTCGCGGTTCAGCGTGATGTCCTTCAGCGGAATCCGCTTCTCCTTCCCTTCCAGGTCCGCGACCACCAGCACCTCGCCCTCCACGCGCAGCATTAGCGCGGTAATCGTGCGGTCGTCGCTCGTGGTAATCACCCGCGCGCGGAACGCCTGATCGACGTTCCGGTTCGGGTCGAGGACATCCTCAAACAGGCGCTCCAGTCCGCGAAGGCCGATGCCGTCGAGCTGTGGCGCGATCTTCCCGCCTACGTCGGCGATCTTGTGGCACGCGGCGCAGTGCTTGGTGAACAGCTTCGCGCCTTCGACCTTGTCGGTCTTCGCGGATGCGAACCCCGCGGCGCGCTTCTTGAGTACGTCCGCGAGCCGCTGATCCGCGGGCGGAAGCCCCTTCGTCAATTCCGCGACCGTCTTCTCCCAGCCGGGTGCGTTCGACGCCTTGAGGCGTTCGAGAACCGCCTTCTCCTGAAGCAGTCGCGCCGGTGCCTTACCTTCCTTCACGGCGGCGAAGAGGAGTTCCGCGCCGGCGGACGTACTCGCGAAGTTCAACCCCATCGACACCGCGACGCGGTACGGCGCGGTCTGGATCGCATCGCGGGCGATGAGCCGGGAGTCCTTCATGCTCGAACCGGCCGCGGCGATCAGCAATCGCTCGCGGAGGGCGTCCGGCGTGTCCTTCTCGTTCGTCATGAGGCGGAGCGTCGAGAGCGCCACCCCACCGGACGCGACGACCTGCGCGTCGGCGCACGCAAGGCGCAAATCGAGCGGGGCACGGGTGTGCTCAAGCGCGGTGCCCAGGTAGCTGGCGAGCAGGTCGCGCTGCCCCGGCGTGTAGGTGGTCGCGTCGGTGACGGCGGGCAGCGCGTGAACGAGCGGCAGCACGGCGCGGGCGCTCGCGACCGCGGCCGGCGGGAACTCGTCGCGCGGGCCGGGGGCGCCGTGGTTGAAATTGTCGAGCACCTTCCCGACCGCGTCGATGATCGGCTTCGCTTCGTTCGGGCCGAGCTTCGCGCCGCGGGCCTGCAACCCGCGGAGCATCCGCGCGAGCAGTTCCGCGTCGCGAACGTCGTTCTTGCCGCCGACCAGCCGGAGCGTTGTGGCGAACCGGGTGCGCGCCTCCAGTTCCGCGTACCGGCCGACGAACTCCGCCACGCCCGGCAGAAGCGCGCCCAGGTCGCGTGCCTTCGCGATGTCCGCGAGCAGATCGGCGGACGCCGTGCTGCACGCCCCGAGGAGCGATTCCGCGAGAATGACATCGGTCTTTTCGTCGACGCCCTGCTTCTTGGCGAACGCGGCCGGGTCCGCGAGGAAGCAGTTCCGCAGCGCGATCTTCGCGGCCTGCTTCAGCATCACGTCCTCGGCCGGGCACTTCTTCAGCACCGCGACCAGCGGCGCCACGAAGTCCGCGTGCGGGTGGAAGCCAGCCGCTTCGACCGCGGCACGCGTCAGGTGCGGCGAGTCGAACGACTTGAAGATGTCCAGCAGGATCGCGCGCTCCTCCTTGCCCCACTTCGGCCGGCTCGAAAGCGCCGGCACGATCTGCCCGGTCAGTTGCTCCGGCGGAAGTTTCTTGTCCTTCCCGAACTTCGCGAACATCTCGTATTCGCTCGCCTTCACTGGCTCCTTCCCGGCCTCCAAGATGAACATCATCCACCCGACCGCCGACGCCATCCGGTCCGGCACGGCCAGCAATTTCGTCGCGAAGGTGTCGCCGGGTTTCACCTCTTTGCCTTCCGCCATCCGCTGCCGGAGTTGGTGGCCCGCGAAGAACCTGACCGTCAGGTTCGGGTGGAACAGGTCGTCGAACAGTTCCTCGTCGGTCGCTTTCGTGAAGTCGGCGCGGTGGTTCTTCGGCGCCGCAACTCCGGGGGCTGACGCCCCCGGCTCGCCTTTCCCCTTCCACACGATGCGCCAGATGCGCCCGCGGTCCTTGTCGCGCCGCGGGTCTTTCAGATCGACTTCGTAGTGGCCGATGATCTTGTTGTAAAAGTCCGCGACGTACAGCGTGCCGTCCGCCCCGAGCTTGATGTCCACCGGGCGGAACCACCGGTCCTTGCTCACCATGAAGTCGGGTTGCTCCGTCGCGACCGGCGTCGAACCCTTCCACGTGATCTTGTCGAAGTTGATGCGGTTCGTGACCACGTTGCCGAGGAACATCGTACTCAGATATTCCTTCGGGAAGTGGTCCGCGTCGTACCACGCCAGCCCGCACAGCGCGGTGCTGCCGTGGTCGTGGTGGGTGATGTGCGGCGTGTAGCCTAACCCGTCGTGCGGCTTGCCGAAGCTCTGGTACACCGCGCCCGGCACGAGCTGCGTGATCGGCTTCGAGTGGCAGTCGGCCGTGTACAGGTTGAACCACGGATCGACCGCCATGCCGAACGGGTTCACCTGCCCACGCGTGAAGATTTCGATGCGCGACCCGTCCGGCCGGAACCGGAACGTGTTGCCCGACTGCATCTTCACCTCGTGGCCGTCTTTGCCTTTTACGGTGCTGTCGTTGGAGAAGCCGTGGCACGCGTACACCCAGCCGTCGGGCATGAGCGTGAACGAGTTGTACATGCCGTGCGTGTCCTTCGTGCCGAACCCGGTGAACAGCACTTCCACCTTGTCCGCCTTGCCGGTGCCCTTCGTGTCGGTGTACTTGCGGATCTCGCCCAGGCTCGACACGATGCAACTGTTGCAGTCCGGCAGCGGAAGGATGCCGATCGGGATGTTCAAGTCCTCCGCGAACGTCTGCACCTTCCCGGCCTTGCCGGTCTTGGGGTCGAAGTCCGAGAGGATGAACAGCTTGTCGGTGGGCTTGCCGGGTGCCGCGAACGGGTAGTGGTAAGAAGTGGTAACCCACAGTCTGCCCTTCGCGTCGAACGCCATCTGGATGGGCTTCTGGATGTCGGGTTCGCTGGCGACGAGTTGCACCTCGAACCCGGCGGGCACGGTGAACTGCTTGCGCTCGTCCGCCGGCGAGAGCGCGTCGGTCGGCGCCATGAGGTCGGGCGCCAGGTTCGGCAACTTCGGCTGCGCGAGTAGGCGAGCGGGGGGCGTCAGCCCCCCGAGGACGAGCGCGAGAGCGAACGGGAGAGGGAACCGCATGACGTGGAGCCTCTGGAGAACTGACGGTGGAGTATCAGATTACGGCGCGTTCGGGAAAAGGTTTAGCGCCGGCCGCGGACGTGCGGCGCGGTCCGGGGCGCGATTTTCGGCCCCGCGGAAAAATCGGTGATAGGATCGCCCGCGACCGGGCGTAATCTCGGCATCCAACACGGGCCGCGAGTCAACGGCCCGCGTTCCCAGGGCTTTCGCCCCGGGCTATTACCCAACGCCCTAACGGGGCGTAGAGCCAATCTCGACGGGAAGTAAAGATGCCCCTCACCCAGAACCGCCGGCTCGTCACCCTCGCCACGCCGCTCGGCGCCGACGCGTTCATCGTCACCGGGTTCCGCGGTCGCGAGCGGCTCTCGACGCCGTTCGCGTTCGCCCTCGATCTCGTGTCCGAGAACCTCGCGGTCGCGGCGGCTGACCTTGTCGGCAAGGCGGTGAGTTGGACCGTCAACATGCCCGACGACGGCCCGCGCCCGTTCCACGGGTTCGTGCGCAAGCTCGTCGCCGGCGACCAGGTCAACCGCGGGCTGCGCACCTACCGCGCGGAAGTCGTACCGTGGCTGTGGTTCCTCACGCGCACCACCGACTGCCGCATCTTCCGGAACATGACCGTGGACGCGATCATCACCGCCACGTTCGACCGGCTCGGCCTCGCCGACTACAAGAAGCAACTGTCCGGCACCTACCCCACGCGCGACTACTGCGTGCAGTACCGCGAGACGGCGTTCGCGTTCGTGTCGCGGCTGATGGAAGAGTACGGCATCTACTACTACTCCGAGTTCGCCGACGGCAAGCACACGCTGGTGCTGGCCGACGCGGCGTCCTCATTCTTCGACTGCTTTCCGCACGGCACCGTCGAGTAGCGGCCCGACATGCCGAACGCGCAGGCGGTGTCGAGTTGGGACCGCGCGTTCGCGTTCCGCTCCGGCAAGATCGCGCACACCGATTACAACTTCGAGACGCCGTCGACGAGCCTCTTGAAGGACGCGGACACGACCGTCGAGCTTTCGGGCATCGGCACGTTCGAGCTGTTCGACTACCCCGGCGGCTACCCAGTCGCGGGCGACGGCAAGACGCTCGCGAAGTCGCGGATGGAGGAAGTGGAAGCCGAATACGACACCGCGAGCGGGTCGAGCCGCTGCACGTCGTTCACGCCCGGCGGCAAGTTCGCGCTGGAGAACCACCCGTCCGACAACGGCAGTTACGTGTTCCTCGAAGTCGAACACAACGCGAGCGAGGACTGGAACGCGGGCGGCCCCGGCGCGGCCGATTACGCCAACACGTTCCGGGTCGCGCCCGCGGCGGTGCCGTTCCGCGCGCCACCTTCAACTCCGCGGCCACTTGTCGCCGGCGCGCAAACGGCGGTTGTCGTAGGGCCGAAGGGCGAGGAGATTTACACCGACAAGTACGGCCGCGTGAAGGTGCAGTTCTTCTGGGACCGGCTCGGCAAGAAGGACGAGAACAGTTCGTGCTGGATTCGCGTGTCGGAGATGTGGGCCGGCAAGCAGTGGGGAATGGTCTTCACGCCGCTCATCGGTCAGGAAGTGGTTGTGGAGTTTCTGGAAGGCGACCCGGACCGGCCGCTGATTACGGGCCGCGTGTACAACGCCGAGCAGATGCCGCCCTACGCGCTCCCCGCCAACATGACGCAGAGCGGCCTGAAGACGCGCTCCACCAAAGGCGGCGGCGAGGCCGACTTCAACGAGCTGCGATTTGAAGACCTGAAGGGCAGCGAGGACATCTACTTCCACGCGCAGAAGGACTTCCACCGGTTCGTGGAGAACGACGACGACCTGAAGGTGGAACACGACCAGTTCATTCAGATCAAGAACAACCGCACGCTGACGGTGAAGGACGGCTTCGAGCACATCACCATCGAAACGGGCGACCGCGAGCGCACCGTGTCGAAGGGGAACGACAAGTTGGCGGTGAGCAAGGGCGACCGCACGGTGACCGTGGACACGGGCAAGTTCACGGAGACGGTGAAGTCCGATTACACGGTGACCGTGCAGGACGGCAACCGCAGCGTCACGGTATCAACGGGCAACGACACGCACGCGGTCGCGAAGGGCAACCGCGAGGTGAACGTCGATACCGGCAACGACACGCTGACGGTTGCGAAGGGCAACATCGGGGTGAAGGCGACCGCGGGCAGCATCGAGATCGAAGCCGGCACGTCGATCACGCTGAAGGTGGGCGGGAACAAGATCGTGATCGACGCGAGCGGCATCCTGATCGACGCGACAAAGGTGACGCTGAAGTCCGGCGGCAGTTCGGTGGAAGTCGGCCCGGCGGGCGTGACCGTGAAGGCGCCGACGGTGGGGCTGAAGGGCGACGCGCAGGTGAAGGTGGAAGCACCGATGGTGCAGGTCGCCGGCTCCGCGATGACGGAAATAAAGGGCGGCT
>CANLGS010000220.1 GCA_947490035.1 Gemmataceae bacterium | reverse complement strand
TCAGGTCGGGGACGAACTCCTTCTCGCGGCTGGTGAGGAGCAGCGACCACATGCCGCGGAACTTCGCGTCCACGTCGGTCTCCTTCCGCACCGCCTCTTTCACGAGCGGGAACGCGTCCTTGATGCGGACGCGTTCGCCCGGCGGGCCGCCCTCGATCAGCGCGACGTAGGCCGCGGACCGGCGGAGGACCGACTTGTCGTCGAGCGCCTTGAGCAGCGCCGGGTCGGCCTTGCCATCGACGACGGCCAGCGCGATTAGCGCGGTGCGGATCTCGTCGCCCACCTCGTCGGTGTCGGCCATCGGAAGAAACCCGAGCAGCACCGCGACGGCCTCCTTCGGCTTGAGCTTCGCGAGCGACCGGACGGCGGCGGCGGCGACCGCGGCGTGCGGCACCTTCTCCATCCGCTTGAGCGCCAGCCGGGCGCGGTAGGCAATCTCCGCGTCGGTGTTCTTCTCGGCGTTCTTGAGCGTCCCGATCGCGGCGGAGCCGAACTTCTCGATCTCGTTGGCGGCCTTGATGCGGTCCTCGAAGTCGTCGGCACCGAACCGGGCAATGACCTCGCCGATCTTGCTCTGGTCGGCGTCGGTGAGCGTCCTCGTCTTGAGGTACTCGATCAGCGGCCCGGCTTCGCCCGCGGCCAACCCCGCCTGCTTGAGCGCGTCGTCGTCGTTGAGTTGCGCGCCAACGGGGGGCGTCGGCACCCCGACGGGCTGGCGGACCGGGACGCGCCGGATCGGGGGGTTGATCGGCACCGGCACCGGTTCGTCCCCCGCGACGGGAACGAGCAAGAGCGCGACGAGCGGCAGCGCGACGACGAACAGCATCCCGTGGCGACGCATGGCGGTCTCCGGGTGGACGGGCAATTCAGGTGCTATCTAATCTACGCACGTCCCGGCGCGCGGGAAACGGCTATTTCCGCGCGCGAGAAAACGAAAGTAGACTTGCCCGCGGCAACGCGGGAGGTAAAATCGTGCTGACGCGGGATTGGTATATCGGTCGTGCCCAGCCTTCCCAAGGCTGTGAGACGAGTTCGACTCTCGTATCCCGCTCTGTTCTTTCGACGAAACTACGGCCGCCGGTCAACTCGACCGGCGGCCGTTTGCGTCCCGCGGCGGTCGCGGCTCAATCGAGCACGAACACTTCGCCGCCGCGGGCCGTCACGAACGCGGCGAACACCTGCATGCTCACGCTCTGGTTGACGAACCGGACCGTGCCGTCGCACAGGCCGACGTTGATCCCGCCGCTGTGGAACGAGTACGGTTCGCCGTCGCTGCTACAGTTGATAGCCTGTGCCCCCGGTCGGTCGCCGACCGAGTCGCAACCGCTCAGCCCGAACTCGTTCAAATCGTCGGCCCACGAGGCGGACCCGACGGTGTTGCTGCTGCGGAAATTCTTCTTCGGCCCGTACAGGTCTGCGCGGCCCGCGTCTTCGCAGTAGAGGAGGGTGTTCGACAACCCGTCGGTCACGCTCGCGAAGTTGAACGTGCGGAGCGTGGTCCCGCTGTTGTACGAGAACGCGCCGACCGGATTGGCCGCCGTTTCCGGTGATTGCCCAGGCGCGTTCGTCTCGACCTGCCGGCACACGGAGTAGTCGGTTACGGCCGCGCCTGTGACGGTGTTACCGTTACTGGGTGACCGTGAGCGCCACCCGGTCCGCGTTCGGTGTCGAGGGGCAGGTCAGCACCTTCAGTTTGGTGGTGATCGCGGTCGTGTTGTTCGCGTGCCCGAAGTTCTGTTTGAGGTCGTAGATGGCCGCGACGTTCCCTTGCTCCAAGTTCGGGAGGAGCCACACGGCCCACCCGTGGAAGACGCCTGACGGGATGCCCAAGCGAGGGAACCCGTTTTCGGTGCGGGTCGGCGGGATCACGCCGTTGGTGTCGTGGAAACTGTGGCACGCCAGCCCGAGTTGTTTGAGGTTGTTTTGGCAACTCATGCGCGCCGCGGCGTCGCGCACCTTCTGGACGGCGGGCAACAGCAGCCCGATCAGGATCGCGATGATCGCAATGACGACGAGCAGTTCGATGAGTGTGAACCCCGCCCGCGCAGTTGCAGCGAGGCGCGGGCGACAAGAAGGCCGCTCAACCGCGACTGCGGGACCAGAGGCAGCGCGGCGCGGGCCGAAAGAGGGGCGACGAAGTCGGAACATCGAGACTCCAGGGAGAATGGAATCGGAAAGCCGACACGATCGGTTCGCACACACGCCGGTCGTGAGGACCGAGGTCAAGATGTGCGAATGATGAGCAGCGGGTGTGAGAACAATGAAGACGGTGAGCGAAAGCAACGAGAGATCACGATTTCGCGGGGCGCGGCGGCAACAGAGATGAGAGGCGAAGCGGGAATCCGGCCTATTCCGCTTCCGTCGGTTGGATACGCCACTTCAGCAGCGAGAACCGTTTCTTCGTGTCGGCGGTGTTGCACGCGATCCACAGCGCCTTGCGGCTGCCGACCAGCGCGACCAGCTTCCGCCCACGCGTGATACCGGTGTACAGCAGGTTCCTCTGCAACATCACGAAGTGCTGCGTGTGAACCGGGATCACCACCGCCGGGTACTCGCTGCCTTGCGAGTTGTGACAGACAAACCCGTTGACCACGAATGAGTGTTGGTGTTCGACCTCCAGATCGTACATCTGCGTTTCTTCGGAACAGCGCTCCACCGAGACGATGGGGTCGTAGAAGAAGTTCTCTCGGAGAACCGTTTGGATGGTCTCAGGGATCGGAATCCCACGCCCGTTCAGCGATTCGGTTGCCCGGCGGAGGTGGGAGTAGTTCGGCCGGAATGCCCCACGCAGGGCATCGAGGAGGTAGCGCGATGAGGCGTCTCGGTTGGCGAACAGTCCCTGTCCTTTAACCCCGCGGCGGTTCGGAATGAGGTCGCGCACCTCGCGCATGAGATTGTTACCGAACGGGATGTAATCGATGTTCGTTTTCCCGGCCCCGCGCCCGCACTTGGCGGCGAGTTTGGCGAGTCGATCTTTCTTGGCCAGAATTGTGAAACTCACGCGGTCGGCGTAGAGGGGAAGGGCCGTCCCACTCACCGAGACTTTGTGGTGTCGCTCGTTCTGACTGGATCGCACGGCGACGATACCGAGCGAGAGAAGGAGAGTTTGAACTTCTCGTGCCAGTTGCGGAGACGCCGTTGTGAAGCGGACGTTGATCTTCCCGACCGAGCCGTCGGTGTCAAACAGCCCCCGGAGGAAGGCCGCGCGGCATTTCTCGTCGGCCCCGAAGATGACGTGGGGCACGGTCTTGTCCGGGGCGAGGTCGTATCCCAACCCGAGCCGTTCGAGCCACTTCCTGAGTGGGACGGAACAGAAGTAGACGCGGGAATGGTTCGCGAGCGGACGGACCGTTACGGCCAAACCCATACGGGTGAAGATTGCACGGTACGCAACGATCAGTTCGTCGTCCTGGTTCGTCACATCGACCATTCCATCGCGCTTGTTGCGGCAGCACCCGTCGCCAACGATCACCCCCAACGCCCACGCAAAATCCGCGTTGAGAACCTCTGGTGGGTTGACGCGTTTTTGTGGCTTCTGCGTCCGCTCGTAGGTGATTTCGGGCAGGGGAACCGGGTCGCCAGTGGCCGGATTTCGGTCGATGCACGCGAACATCCCGGTTTTGAGTTCCTCGGCACGGCGGAAGTGCGCCGAGTCTGTCCCGGTGGCAACGAGCATGGGGTGTTCCGCCGACACGTCGATCTCGTAACCGCACCGCGTCCGAACACGAACGATTGGCTTGGTGCCCGTTTCGATCCGATCAAGAACCACGCGGTGGTCGCCGCGCCCGGTCTGGATGCGGTCGCCCAACGCCACGTCGCGCACCGCAACAAGCCCACGCCCCGCGATGGCGGTCCGCCCGTATCCCGCCACGCACTTGTGAATTGTGACCGCGTAGGCGAGTTGCAGTTCGTCGAGGTCGCTGAACTCGTACTCGACGGCGCGGCCGTCGTAATCGACCACGAGCGTCTCGTCGTCGGTGTCGAGGTTCGCGATGCGGCCGATGTCGCCGTTGAACACCTCGCGGTCGTAGTTGTTCTGAATCTGCATCACCTTGTCGCCGACGCGGAACGCCGAGTCAAAGCGTTTGACTTCCGCTGCGCCGGGCCGCGCCGGGTTCAGCGCCTGTTGCAACTCGCGGTTCAGGTTCGCCACGCCCAGCGGCGTCTTCACCTGCGGCGATAGCACCTGGATGTCGCGGAACGGGTCGAGTTTGAACTTCGCCGGGATGCGGTCGCGCACCATCTGGATGATGCGCTCGGTGATCGCCTCCGGCTCGTTCGCCTCGATGAAGTAGAAGTCGCCGTCGCTGCCGGGCGGCGCGGACTCCGGCTGTTCGCCGCTGTTGATCGCGTGCGCCGCGCGGACGATCCAACTGCTCTCCGCCTGTCGGTGGACTTCGGTCAATCGCGCTACCGGGATTGTCTTCGATTCGATGAGGTCGGTCAGCACCGACCCGGCCCCGACCGACGGCAGTTGATCCACATCGCCAACCAGCACGACGCACGCCCACGGCGGCACCGCCTGGAGCAACTTGTTCATCAGCACCACATCGACCATCGACGTTTCATCGACGACGAGTAAGTCCACGTCGAGCGGGTCTTCGGCGTTCTTCTGGAACTGCCGCTGCTGCGGGTTGAACTCCAGCAGCCGGTGGATGGTCTTGGCCTCGCGCCCGGTGGACTCGTTGAGCCGCTTCGCGGCGCGCCCGGTCGGCGCGGTGAGCAGCACGCGAAGCGACTTCGCGAGGAACATCTCGATGATGGCGCGGACGATGGTCGTCTTCCCGGTGCCGGGGCCGCCGGTGACCACCATCAGCTTGTTCGTGACGGCGGCTTTGATCGCGGCGCGCTGACTCGCCGCGAACGCAATGCCCATCTTCTTCTCTGCCCACGCCACCGCCGCATCGACGTTGACGGCCGGCAGCGGGTGCGGCCCGGACGCGAGCGCCTTGATCGAGCGCGCGACGCCGAGTTCCGCGAGGAACAGCGGCTTCAGGAAGATCAAACTGTCCTGGGCGAGCGGGGGGCATAAGCCCCCCGAGTCCTCAGGCGAGGCGTTCGGTTGCGTGTTGTCGGAAGACTCGGGGGGCTTATGCCCCCCGCTCGCCTTCCCGACGCTATCTCTCACCACCTCATCGGTAATCCGCAACTGCTCGATCGCGTCGATGATGCCGTTCGGCTCGATCCCGGTCAACGCTTCCGCGGCGCCGCGGAGCAACTCTTCGGGGTAGCCGACGTGCCCGTTGCCGGATTGCTCCTGAAGCACGTGCCGCACGGCCGCCTGCGCGCGGAACGGCGAGTCGCGCGGGATGTCCAGGCTCAGCGCGAGTGCGTCGGCGGTGCTGAAACCAATGCCCCAGATGTCCGCGCTCAACCGGTACGGGTTCGCTTTAATCAGTTCGATGGCGCGGTCGCCGTAGGTCTTGTAGATGCGCACCGCGCGGGCGGTGCCAACCCCGTGCGACTGCAAGAACACCATGATCTTCCGCGACTCGCGCTGCTCTTCCCAGCTCCGCCGAATCTTCTCGATCAACTTCGGTCCGATGCCCTTCACGTCCTTGAGGAACTCCGGCGACTTGTCGATCACCTCCAGTGTCTTGTCCCCGAACCTGTCCACAATGCGCTTGGCGAAACCTGGCCCGATGCCCTTCACCAGTCCGGAGCCGAGGTATTTGGCGATCCCTTCGACCGTGTGCGGCGGGTTCGTCTTGATCTCGCTCGCCTTGAACTGAAGTCCGTAGTTGCGGTCCGTGACCCAGTCGCCGGTCGCCGTGACGTACTCCCCCGCGACCACCTGCTGCGAGCTGCCTACGACGGTGACCACGTCGCGGTGGCCGCGCGCGACGATACGCAGCACGCAGTACCCGTTGTCCGGGTTGTGGTGCGTGATGCGCTCGATGACGCCCGTCACTTGCTCGGCCATACTTCACCAGTGGGCAGCAGGCAGTGGGCAGTGGGCAGTAAAGCCAAGAGTCCAGAGAAAGACGCCTTCGGCGTTGCTTACTCTTCTCTGCCCACTGCCTGCTGCCCACTGCCCACGATCGAGGTTACTCGATCATGCAAGAATGTCCAACTGCGTGGCGGCGCCGTAACTCTGTTTTCATGCGCACCCTAGCGACTCTGTTGGCCTACGCCTGCGCCCTGGCGTTGGGCACGTACCACACGTTCCGCCCGGCGTTCGACTCGGGGTTCGTCCGCACCCAGACGGAACGCGGCGACGGGATGCTGAACCACCTGATCCTCGAAAACTCGTGGCTCGCGCTGTCCGACCCGAACTACTGCGGCACGCTCGCCACGCCGCCGTTCTTCTACCCGGCGCCGAACACCCTCCTGTACTCCGAGAACCTGTTCGGCGCGGCCCCCATCTACTGGGCACTGCGGCTCGTGACGAGCCACGAACTCGCGTACATCTGGTGGCAGATCGTCTGCACGGTGCTGAACTTCGCGGCGTTCGCGGTGGTCGGCCGGTGGCTGCGGATGCCGCACGCGGTCGCGCTCGCGTGGGCGTTCCTGGGGGCGTTCGCGGTCGTCTTCGCGGACCAGATCAAGCACTCGCAGATGATCCCGCGGTTCTTCCTGCCGTTCGCCGCGTACTACGCGATTCAGGTGGTGGTCGAGCCGTCGGCGAAGGCGCTCAACCGGTTGCTCGGCGCGGTGTTCTTCCAGTGCCTCGCGTGCGTGTACACCGGCTGGTTCCTGGCGGTCGGGCTGGCCGCCTTCGTGCCGCTGCTGGTGGCCCTGCGGCCCGGCAGCGCGCGCGCGCTGTGGCGGTATCTGGTCGAACACAAGTTGCGCGTCGCTGGTGTGCTCCTGCTGTGGGGGCTAGCCATGCTCGCGCTGTTCGGGCCGTACATCGTGGTGAACCGGGGCGTGTCGCGGAGCTACGAGGAGTGCCACG
>CANLGS010000219.1 GCA_947490035.1 Gemmataceae bacterium | reverse complement strand
GCGCCCTCTCCGAGCGTAGAATCCACTGACGCCCCTTCGCCCGACCGGAGCCGCGGGTATGAGCCAAGACGCAAACGCAACGTCCCCCGGTGGGCAAAAGTCTACGCTGATGGTCGCCATACCGATCATGGCGTTCATGGGCGCGTTCATGGGCGTGATCTTCGGCGTCACACTCGCCTCGCAGTACACCGGTTGCCAGAAGCGGACGGAATCCGAGAAGGACAAGCCTGGCACGTCGGTGGGCAACCCCAACGAGCCGCCGCTGGTGTTCCACAACAGCACGCGGTCGTGGGATCCGCCGTCGCTCGCGCCGGAGTGGCGCGACATGCCCCTCATCGCCCCGTCACGCGACCCGGACAAGACGCTCCTCCCGTTCTCGTACAGCGCGCAGGACCGCATCTTCCAGTTCTTCTACGAGTCCGGGCCGCAGGAGCGGCGAACCGCGTTCTGGTTCGAGAACCGCAACCCGAAGCCGGTCACGCTGCAACTCAAAGGCCTCGGCTGTTCGGCGTGCAGCGGCGCCCGGCTGGCCTCGATCCCGCCGGAGGTGACGCGGGCGTACCTGCAACGCAGCGCGCTGGCGGCACTACCGATCGGCGCGTTCAACCCGTTCGGCGTCGGGCTGGCGGACCCGGCCGCCGACCTCGCCCACCTCGACTGGACCGCGTACAAGTTCAGCGAGGACCGGAACGCCACGTACAAGGTGCGCGCCGGTCCCGAGGCGCCCGACAAGTGGACCGCCCAGTGGGGCATCCTCGAGTTCACGTTTACCGTGAACACCAGCCCGAAGATCCCGTTGTGGACCGAGTTCGCGACCCAGGTGGACGGCACCAAGCAGGTCGGCGGGCACCGGTTCGAGATTTACTTCGCCCCGTCCGAGGCATTCGCGCTGTCGCAAACGACCCTCGACATCGGCGAGATCAACCCGCTCACGCCCGACCGCGAGTACACGTTCCTCGTGTACTCCGCGACCCGCGGCCCAGGCTCGGAGTTCAACGACCTGGACACGCCCGCGTGCGTCGTGCAGGCGCCGCCCGGTATCGATGTCGGCAAGTTCGTCGAGGTCACCAAGGTCGAGCGCCTGCCCAACTCCGAACTGCTTGGCGTGGCGGAGAGCGCCACCAAGCAGGGGAAGTTCATGAAAGTGCTGTCCGCGTACCGGGTGACGGTCGCGGTTCGCCCGAAGGTCGGCGACGCGCGACTCGACATCGGGCTGATGGAACGCACCGTGTTCCTCACCGTCGGCGGCGTCAAGCCGCAGGCGGTGCAGGTGACGGCGATGGTCAAAGGGAGCGTGTGGCTCGCCAGCGGAAAGACCGACGTGGAACTCTCCTTCAAGGGGAAGGAGGGGCTGACCAGGTACCCGGTGGAACTGGTGACCGAGGCCGCCGGGACGGAACTGGCCGTGGTCGAGGCGGAGTGTCTGCCGCGGTTCGTCAAGTACGAACTGGTGAAGCAACCGGACCGCGGCGGGCGCGGCTACTACGAACTGAAGATCACGGTGCCGCCGGGCCGCGTGTTCGGGGCGATCGACGCCAACTCCATCGTCGTCATCGAGGTGAAGGGGCCGAACCCGCAGCGCATCCGCATCCCGATCAAGGGCAAGGGCGAGACGAACTGATTGTGCCGCTTGTGCCGGATATTTGGAGCGCGTGGCCGACTCGTACTTGCCCAGCCCGCGCAACCCGGCACGCGCGGCGGGTTCAGTGCCCGGCGCACCCTTCTCGCGCTCGACACGTCGCCCGGTTGCGGCCGAATGCCTTAGTGGGAGTGATCCCGCCCGCCGTTCAGGAGGACGACCCCGTGCCCGACCCGACCCCGCGCCCGCCCGCCCGCGCGACCTCACTCCGGCCGCTCGCGCTCCTCGCGCTCGTCGCCGCGCTACCGGCAATTGCTTCCATCTCGACCGCCGACCCGCCCGCGGCGAAGGGCAAAGAAACGCTCGTCGGCGGGGCGCCGCTGTTCGACAAATGGCCGGCGAACCAGAAGCCGGACGCGGTCATCGTTTTCACCGGGCAGACGTTCGGCCTGCTCCAGCCGTGCGGGTGCAGCCGGCCGCAGACCGGCGGGCTGGAACGCCGCGCCTACTTCATCGACACCCTCAAGGCGAAGGGCTGGCCGGTCGCGGGCATCGACCTCGGCGACCTGTACCCGGAGAAGATCGCGGTGCGCGACCAGGGCCGACTCAAGTACATCGCCACCATGAACGCGCTGCGCGAGATGGGCTACATCGCGGTCGGCGTCGGCAAGACGGACCTCGCGGGCGGACTCGACACGCTGCTCGGCGCGTACGTCCTCCAGAAGGAGCAACCGCCGTACACGCTCGCGGGCAACGCGGTCGGCCTCGACAACAAGGGCCAGGTGGTGCCGCGGCTCAAGCGGTTCCCGGTCACGCCCGGCGACACGCGCCCGCTGATCGGACTGACCGAAGTCGCGGACGTGGGCGCCGTGCCGGTCGGTGTCGCGGGCGTCGTGGGCAAGGCGCTCAAGGAGGAGGCACGCGCCGAAAAGTTCGACCCCTCCATCGACTTCGACGATACCGGGGCGGCGCTAAAGGCCGCCGTCGCCGAGTTCGGGAACGCCAAGAAGAAGCCGCAACTGACCGTGCTCATCTACCAGGGCGGCAGCGCCGACGCGCAGAAGCTCGCGCAGGACTTCCCGCAGTTCAACGTGATCCTCTGCCAGGCCACGCCCAACGCGCCGCCGCCGCTCATGCCGGTTCAAGTGGCCGGCAAGTTCCACCCGCCGGGGCAGAAGACGCTGGTCGTCGAAGTCGGGCACAAGGGGCAGCACGTCGGCGTCCTCGGCGCGTTCAAGAACGCCGCCGGCGGTCTCGACCTGAAGTACCAACTCGTGCCGATGGGCGAGGAGTTCATCACGCCCGGCACCGACGACGAGGCGCGCAAGAAGAACAAGACGCTCGACATCCTCGAAACCTACGCGAAGTCGGTGAAGGCCGAGATCGACCTGGCGAAGGACTACCGCCGCGACCCGCACCCGGCGCAGATTCACGCGCAGGGGCTGAACCCGAAAGTGAACCTCACCTACGTCGGGTCCGACGCGTGCCAGGCGTGCCACGTGGCCGAACACGCGCAGTGGGCGAAGACGCCCCACGGCCACGCGCTGGACGCGCTGGAGAACATCGCCAAGCGGCCGAGCCTGCGGCAGTTCGACGGCGAGTGCGTAAAGTGCCACGTGGTCGGGTTCGAGCACCAGACCGGGTATCAGGACGAGAAGAAGACGCCCCACCTGAAGCACGTCGGCTGCGAGAGCTGCCACGGCCCCGGCAGCGGGCACGTCGCGAACCCCAAGAACAAGCAGCTCACGGAACTGCTCTCGCTGTGGAAGCAGGGCATTGTGGTTGAGGCCGGGAAGCCACCGGTCAAGATGCCGGACAACGCCTTCATGGAGAAGATGGCGAAGCTCGGTCCGGAGGAGCGCGGCAAGGAGGCACTGGCGCCGGCCGTGCAACTGACGCTCAACCTCGTCGGCGGCGCGTGCATGAAGTGCCACGACCAGGACAACGACCCGCACTTCGACATCTACAAGTACTGGCCGAAGGTGAACCACAGCGGCCTTGCGCCGAAGGAAGGTTGGCCCGCCGTCGCGCCGAAGAAGTAGGACAGGCCGCTGGCCTGTCATCGCCGAGACAGGCCAGCGGCCTGTCCTACAATGACCCAAGCCCGGCCCGCGGTTTGCACTTCTTCCGCCGCGCAACACGCACAACGAAAAAGGCCCGCCGGGAACGCCCCGGCGGGCCGCACTCTTGGGGAAGAGTTGTGCTTGTCAGCGGAAGAGGAACGCGAAGGCGCCCTCCGCTTGCGCGGAATCTCACTTCAACTTGATACCCAGTTCCTTCAACTGCCGCTCATCGACCACGGCCGGGGCGCCGGTCATCAGGTCGCGGGCACGCTGGTTCTTGGGGAACGCGATCACGTCGCGGATGTTCGTCGTGCCCGCGATCATCATCGCCCAGCGGTCGAGGCCCAAGGCGATCCCGCCGTGCGGGGGCGCGCCGCTCGCGAGCGCGTCGAGCAGGAACCCGAACCGGCCCTTCGCTTCCTCGATCGTCATCCCCAGAATCTCGAAGACCCGGCTCTGCACATCTTGCCGGTGAATACGGATGCTGCCGCCGCCGACCTCGTAGCCGTTTAGCACCAGGTCGTAAGCCTTCGCGCGCACCTTGCCGAGTTCCTCGTTCTTCCCGAAGTGCGGCAGGTCTTCGTCCATCGGCGCCGTGAACGGGTGGTGCATCGCGGCCCACTTCTTCTCCTCGTCGTCCCACCCGAACATCGGGAAGTCGAGCACCCAGAGGAAGTTGAAGTGTTCCGGCCGCGGTTGGAACGGCACCGGTGCGTAGGTCTCCTTCTTCTTCTTGGCCGCGTCCGCCTTCTTCTTCTCGGCGTCGTCGTGTTCGGCCTTCTCCTCCCACCAGTTGCGGTAGAGCTTCAACCGCGTCGCGAGGTGGACGCGCAGCGCGCCGAGCGCGTCGCACACCACCGCTTCGCTGTCCGCGACGAACAGGAGCAAGTCGCCGTCGGCCGCGCCGAGGCGTTCGACCAGCTTCGCTTTTAGCTCGTCCGAGAAGAACTTTTCGATGGAGCCGGTGAACTTACCGGTTTCGACCTTCAGCCACGCGAGACCCTTCGCCTTGTACGTCTCCGCGACCTTCGCCAACTCGCCGCCGGGCTTGAGCGCGGTGTTGCTGAACAGCGGAGATTTCTTCGCATCTTGCGCCGCGGCGGCGCCCTTCGCGTTGATCGCGCGCACCACGCCGCCGGCCGCGACCGCGTCTTTCAGAAACTGCGCCTCGCTCGCGCCGGCGATGTCGGTCACGTCAACGATCTCAAGCCCGAACCGCAGGTCGGGCTTGTCGGAACCGTACTTCGACATCGCTTCCGCGTAGCTCAGTCGCGGGAACGGCGTCTTCAGCTTCACGCCAAGGCAGGTGTCGAACACTTCGACCGCGAGCGTTTCCATGACGCCGGTCACGTCCTCGCGCTCGACGAACGACATCTCCACGTCGAGTTGCGTGAACTCCGGCTGGCGGTCGGCGCGCAAGTCCTCGTCGCGCAGGCAGCGCGCGATCTGGAAGTAGCGGTCGTAGCCGGAGATCATGAGCAGTTGCTTGTACAACTGCGGCGACTGCGGCAGCGCGAAGAACTCGCCGTTGAACACGCGGCTGGGCACGAGGTAGTCGCGCGCGCCTTCGGGCGTGCTCTTCCCGAGCAGCGGCGTTTCGACTTCGAGGAAGTTGTTCGCGTCCATGAAGTCGCGAATGACCTTGCAGAGCCGGTGCCGGAGGATCAGCACCTTCTGAAGCGACCGGCGGCGTAGGTCGAGGTAGCGGTACTGGAGGCGGAGGTCTTCGTTCGCGAGTTCGGTGCCGAACTCGCTGATCTCGAACGGCAGCGGCGGGCACTGGTTCAGCACGCGCAGCGTCTTCGCTTCGAGTTCGACGGCGCCCGTGGGGATGTCGGCGCGGGTCGCGCCTTCGAGCCGCTTCCGGACGGTCCCGGTGATCGACAGCACCCACTCGCTTTTCACCTCACCGACCTGCGCGAAGAGGTCGGCGGCGTCGGCCTCGAACACGACCTGCGTCAGCCCGTAGCGGTCGCGGAGATCGACGAAGATCTGGTTCCCGTACTTGCGGCTGGTCAGCACCCAGCCGTTGAGCGTGACCGTCTGCCCAACGTGTTCTTCGCGGAGCTGTTCGCAGGTGTGCGTTCGTTGCCACTCGGCCATTACCGTCTCCCGGCGTAAACGTGGTGTCTCGTGAAGGGCAGTATACGGACGGGCGTGATGCGGCGGCGGTTCACGACGCCGCCCCCGCGGGTCGTGCGCTAAACATGGGCGCGATTGCGCTGGCAGGACGCGCGGCGCCGCGCGAGAATACATCAGGTTCGCACATCGAAGGAGGAAGAGCATGAGCCCAATCTTGAAGGTCTCGGCCCTCGCACTGGCAGCTCTGGCTGCGGGCGCGTTGGCGCGGGCGGCCCCGGCGAAGGACGGCGACCCGCTACTGGTCGGCACCGTGTGGAAGGGCAAACTCACGCAGAAGGGCGAGTACATGGGTCTCGGCGGCGGCCCGCCGGAGTTCGACTGCGAGTTCACCGTCACCAAGCGCGACGGCGGGAAGTTCGAGGCCGACCTGTTCGAGAAGACGGACACGTTGAAGGTGACGTACCTCGTTCGCGGCACGGTCAACCCGGTGGACAAGGACAAACCGGAGAAGGGCTACAAGGTCGAGTGGGAGTCGGTCGGGTCGAAGGACGTGGAGAACACGGAGGCGATCATCAAGATTCCGTACACCGGAGCGATTCAGGGGAAGAAGCTCAAAGGGACGTGGAAGTTCCCGGCCAACGACGATGGCACCACGCTCGAAGGGACATTTGAGTTCGAGCTGGGGAAGAAGGAGTGAGGAGAGTAGCCTGCCACTCCGTGGCGGTCCTTGTCTTGTGGCACAGACATCCCTGTCTGTGTGCTTCGAGGAGCCAACCGCACAGACAGGAATGTCTGTGCCACAAGAGAAGACACCGCCGCGGAGCGGCGGGCTACTTTCTTTCGTACACTACCTTCCCGCCCACCACCGTCAGCAACGCCTTCGTCTCGGCGATCCTGTCTTTCTCCGTGGGCGCGAAGATGTCGCGCGACAACAGCGCGAAGTCGGCCAACTTGCCGACCGCGATGCTCCCGCGATCCTTCTCCTGACTCCCCGCGAACGCGCTGCCGAGTGTGTACGCACTCACCGCCTCCGCGACGGTGATGCGCTGGTCGGGGAACCAGCCGCCGGGGTGCTTGCCGTCGAGCGTGCGGCGGTTCACGGCGGCGTCGATACCCGCGAGCACGTCGAGCGGCGCAACCGGCCAGTCGGAGCCAAAGGCAAGCGTCGCGCCCGCGT
>CANLGS010000218.1 GCA_947490035.1 Gemmataceae bacterium | reverse complement strand
CAACTGAACGAACTGGAAGACGTACTCGACGAGTTACGGAGAGTCGTCGAGAAAACATGCCGGCGGAACAAACGCGCGAAGCCAGGAACAGTCGAATTGCTTAACGACGTATCCCGCTTGGACTTCGGCTTAACTTGATGCTTATGGGGCTTCAGCATGTAGCCCCTCCCTTCTTAGGGGAGGGGTTGGGGAGGGGTTTTTCTCGGAGTAACACCATGCCGCGCGACCCGCTCTGCACGCCGTCCGATCACCGCGTCACCCGGCGGCGCTTCCTCGGTTCCGCCGCCGGCGCCGTGGGGCTGTCCGCGCTCGCGAACCCGCTCGTCGCGGAGGAGCTGAAGAAGCAGCGGCGGCAGGTGCTGTTCGTGTGGCTCGACGGCGGCATGAGCCAGCTCGAATCGTGGGACCCGAAGCCGAACACGCCGTTCGGCGGGCCGTTCCGACCCATCCAGACGACCGTTCCCGGCATCCAGATTTCCGAACTGCTTCCCAACTGCGCGAAGCAGATGAAGCACCTCGCCATCGTGCGCAGCGTGTCCACGCAGGACAACTCGCACTCGGCGGGCGTGGACCGCATCAACCGCGGCGACCCGAAGAACCGCGGCGTGGTGTACCCGTTCCTCGGCTCGGCGGTCGCGAAGTTGGTCGGCCCCGGCGACAGCGGTCTGCCGCCGTACATCTGGGTGAAGCCGATGAGCGGCGGCTTCATCCCGAAGGACGCCGGGTTCCTCGGCCCGAAGTACGGCGCGCTCGCGCTCGGCGACGGCAAGCCGCCGGAAAACCTGCTCCGCCCCAAAGCACTCACCGCCGAAGAGGACGACGAGCGCAACGACCTCCGCAAGTTGCTCGACAAGAACTACGCGGCCACACGGCGCGCCGAACTGACGGAGGCGAACAGCCACGCCTACGAGATGGCCGCGCAACTTCAGAAGAAGATTTCGCTGTTCGACACGTCGAAGGTGCTGCAAAAGGACCAGGACCGCTACGGCACGCACGACCTCGGCCGGCACATGCTTCTCGCCCGCCGGTTGCTCGAAGCCGGCGTGACGTTCGTGAAGGTGACGAGCTACGGGTGGGACACGCACGGCGACCACTTCAACGGCGCCGCGAGCCTGCACCCGAAGTTCGACAAGCCGTTCGCCGCGATGATCGAAGACCTCGCGGACCGCGGGATGCTGGACAACGTGCTGGTGATCGCGTGCGCGGAGTTCGGCCGCACGCCGCGCATCAACGGGCACATCGGCCGCGACCACTGGCCGGAAGCGTGGAGCGTCGCGATGGCCGGTCGCGGGATCAAGAAGGGCGGCGTGGTCGCAGGCAAGACGAACGACAAGGGCACCGAGGTGGCGACCGACCCGGTGGACATCGGCGGGCTGTTCCACACGTGGTTCCGCGCGCTCGGCATCGACCCGACCGACGTGCAGTACGGCAACGCGGGGCAGCCGCTGCCGATCGCGCACGAGGATATGAAGCCCGTGAAGGAAGTGCTGGTGTAGTCTTGTTTTGGTTTTGTGGCACAGGCTTTCAGCCTGTGTGCTTCGGAATCACAAGCTGAAAGCCTGTGCCACAAGAGTAAGAGGTGGACGGCGCAGAGCCTTGTCCCACCCTCACGAGATACACAATGCAACCCAAAAAAGCTCCCGCCGACCCCAACGCGCCCAAAGAGTTGGGCAAGCCGCTCGCGCCGACCACACAGGTCACACGCGTGCGATTCTCGCGCAACGGCCTCCGGCTCGCCGCGGCGTGCTTCGACGGCAAGGTGCGCCTCTGGGACGTGACCGGCAAGGAACCGGCCGAACAGAAGCCGCTCGGCGACCATAACGGTTGGGTCACGGACATCGCGTTCGGGCCGGGTCAACTCTTCAGCACCGACTCGTGGGGCCGGCTGTCCGCGTGGCAGTTCGGCGGCGAAGAGGTGAAGGCGCACTGGACCGTCGAAGCCGCGCACGATGGCTGGGCGCGCGCGGTCGCGGTCAACGCGCGGGCGCTCGCGGTCGCCTCCTGCGGCAAGGACGGGTTCGTCCGGCTCTGGGACCGCGGACGCGGTAAGAAGATCCACGAGTTCGAGACGAAGACGGACCTGCTCTCGGTGTGCTTCAGTGACGACGGCAAGAGCGTGTTCGCCGGTGATCTGTTCGGCGTCGTGCGGGAGTTCGAGGTTCTATCCGGCAAGGTGACGCGAACCTTCGAGGCGAAGGAACTGCACAAACTCGACCGCATTCAGGACGTGGGCGGCGTCAAGAACATCATGCTCTCCGGCGACGGCAAGACGCTGTTCGCCGCGGGCGCGGAGCCGAAGACCGGCGGGTTCGTGCAGTGCGTTCCGCTGATCGTCGCGTTCGACCTCGCGACCGGCAAGCGCCTGTCGCAGTACAAGGGCGCGAACGACAACGAGGGTTACGTCACGGACATGGCGTGGCACGCGGACGGGTTCGTGATCTTCACCACCAGCGGCCAGCCCGGACAGGGGAAGTTCCACTTCTGGAAGCCGGGCGCCGCGACGGCGCACTTCACCGGCGGGAAACTGCCGAACTGCCACAGCGTCGCGCTTCACCCCGACGGCGAGCGGATCGCGGTGAGCGCGACCAACGCGAACAGCAGCGGCAACGGTCGCGTGAAGGGAATGGGCGGCGACTACCCGGAGAACACGTCGCCCATTCAGATGTGGACGCTGCCGAAGGTGTAGTTCTGATCTGGTCCGGTCACTCCGTGACCGGTCTTTGCCTTTTGCTTTGGTGGCACAGACATTCCTGTCTGTGTGCTTTGGCTTTGGACACAGACAGGAATGTCTGTGCCACAAGAGAAGACCGGTCACGGAGTGACCGGACCACATCACACCGGTTCCGACACGACCAACTTCACGCTCGTCACGAAGTCCTTCACCTTCTCGCGATATTCCGCCATGTGTGGTGCCTTCGTGTGCGCGTACAGCGCCTCGACACTCGCCCATTTCTCGACTACCGTGATCGCGTCCTCGCGCGGGCCGTCCTGCACCGCGAGCGTCATCTTCACGTCCACCGTTGCCTGATACTCGATGCAGCCGTCTTCGGCGCGGACGAGCGGCGTCACCCAGCCGAACGCTTCGAGCACTTGCGGGCGCGTGCCGGGTTTCGTGGTGATCGTCGCGATAACGTGAATCATGTCGGTCCCTTATGCAACGTCGAACAGCGTGGGTTGGGTCCACGTCGGCAGTGGCGGTTCGGGCACGGCCGCGAGCAGGTCGGGGTCGTCGCTCGTCGCGGAGTTCACCTTCTCGCTCACGGCCCACTTCTCCATCCGCTCGTTCGGGTACGGTTGCAATAGCGGCAGCAGGCGCGAAGGGCGAGACTCGTTCGGGTCGAGCCACGCGCCGAACTGCCCTTCGCTGATGATCGCGGGCATCCGCTCGTGGAGCGGCTTGACCAGATCGTTCGCCGGCACGGTCAGCACCGCGACCGTTTCGACCAAGCCGTGCGGACCCTTCCAGCGGTCCCACACGCCCGCGTAGACGAACATCCCGCCGCCGGCCTTACGAAAGAAGTACGGGTGCTTTGTCTTGCGCGTGGTCTTCCACTCGAAGAACCCGTCGGCGGGGACGAGGCAGCGGCGCCAGCGGAACGGGTCGCGGAACGCCGGCTTCGCGGGCGCGGTCTCGGCGCGGGCGTTCACGAACCCGGTGTGCTTCGGGTTGGTGTTCCAGAACGGGATCAGCCCCCACCGCAGGTCCGCGAGTTCCCGCACGCCGTTGGCGACACGCATCACGGGAATGATCGTGGACGGCGCGACGTTGTACCGCGGCCGGGCGAGCGGTCGCGGGTTGCTCATGTCGTAGGACAGGCCGAACAGGTCGGCGATTTCCGTACCGGTTGTAGTGATCGTGATGCGCGCGCACATTGTGGGGTGTCTCGTGGCGTTGTGGTGGAAGGAAGTATACCACACGCCGCAGTGACACCCCGATGTCAGTGGCTCGCCTTCTGACGTTACCCCCTCAGTTCCTTCATGGTGACGGGCTTCCGCGTGTACACCGCCTCGCGCACCAGCAGGCACGCCAGCACCGCGTCGCGGCCGTGTTCGACCGTCGCCACCGGCGGCTTGCGGTCCTTCACGCTTTTCGCGAACGCTTCCAGACCCAGCTTCGTGTTGTTGATCGCGCCCTTCGCGCTGTGGCCGACCTTGTCGGGCAGGTTCAACTCCTTGCGGTACGCGATCACGCCGCTGTTGAAGTCGATGCCGGCCTTCACGCCGTTGAGCCGCGTGTACTCGTCGTTGAACTCCTTCGTGAACTTGCCGTTCTGACCCGGCGCGACCCACGAGTGCAGAATGTTGATGATCGCGCCGTTCTCGTACTCGACGACCGCGGAGTAGTAGTCGTGAACGTCGCGGTCGGCCTGGAATCCTTTGTACAGCCCGGTCTTGCCCATCCCCATCGCCCGAACCGGTAGACCCTTGCACGCCCAGTTAATCACGTCCCAGTTGTGGCACGCCTGCTCCACCATCCAGTCGCCGCTGCGGGCGCGCTTGCCGAACCAGTCGCCCAGCGGACCCCACGCGTTCGACCACAGGATGCGGCCTTCCACCAGGTCGCCGAGTTCGCCTTCGTGGATGAGCTTCATCGGCTCGATGAACCGCGGGTCGGCGCGGCGCTGGAAGCCGATTTGCACGATCTGCTTGCTCGCGTTCGCGGCCTTCACCACTTTGTCGCAGTCGGCCGGCGTGAGGCACATCGGCTTCTCGCCGTACAAATCCTTTCCGGCGGCGATCACGTCGAGGTAGAGCGCCGCGTGCAGGTCGCACGGCACCGCCGCGATGACCACGTTCACGTCCTTCACTTCGAGCAACTTCTTCCAGTCTTCGATCAGCGCCGGTTGCTTCTGGCCGGCACCGGTGACGAGCGTGGCGGCCCGCTTCGCGTTATCGTCCTTGATGTCGCACACCGCGACCACGGTACCGAGTTTCGCTTCGAGGAAGTTGCGGAGCAGCGCCGTGCCGCGATTGCCGACGCCGACGAACCCGACGCGCAGCGCGTCGGGTTCGGCGCCGCGAGCGGTGGGGTTCATCCCCGCCGCACTTGCGGCGACCGCGGCGGAAGCGAGAAAGCTGCGACGATTCACGTTTGACACGGTGGCACCTTGTGGAAGAGGATGGGAGGGCGCCCCACAATACCAGAGATGAACCCGACCCCCCAACCCCCTCACCCCAAGTCTTGGTGAACCGCGACCGTAAGGGAGCGGGTGCCGCTCCCACCCGCTCCCTTACGGTCGCGGTTCACCTGATTCCTCAAGGCAGGGTCGTCTTCTCCCATCCGGAGTCTTCTCCCATGACGAATACGCGGACGTTGCTGTTGGTGTGTGTGGCCGTGCTGGGCGCGCTGGGCGCGGCCGGCGCGCTTCAGAAGGAGTACAAGAGCGGGATCGTGTGGCCGGAGCCGGTACTGGTCACGCCCGGCAAGGCCTACGGCGACCCGCCGTCGGACGCGACCGTACTCTTCGACGGCAAAGACCTCTCGAAGTGGAACAACGGCGACAAGTGGGAGATCAAAGACGGCTACGCGGTCGTGAAAGGCAGCGACATTCTCACGAAGGACTCGTTCGGCGATTACCAACTGCACGTCGAGTTCGCGACGCCGGAAGAGGTGAAGGGCAACGGGCAGGGCCGCGGTAATAGCGGCGTGTTCCTGGCGAACCGCTACGAGGTGCAGGTGCTCGACTCCCATGACAACAAGACGTACTTCGACGGGCAGTGTGGCAGCCTCTACAAGCAGACGCCGCCGATGGTGAACGTGTGCCGCAAGCCGGGCGAGTGGCAGACCTACGACATCATCTTCACCGCGCCGCGGTTCGACGAAAGCGCGAAGGAAGTGAAGGTGCTGACGCCCGGTTACGTGACGGTGATCCACAACGGCGTGGTGGTGCAGAACCACTTCGAGTTGCAGGGCAACACGAACTACGACAAGCCGGCGGCTTACGTCAAGCACCCGCTGAAGCAGCCGATCCGGTTGCAGAACCACAACAACCCGGTGAAGTTCCGCAACATCTGGATTCGCGAGATCAAGGCGCTCGAAGGCAAGAAGCCGGAAGAGAAGAAGCCGGAGTAACTCCGCGGAGCGCGGGCGTCCCGCCCGCTGCTTTACGGCTGAGGTGCCTTCACGAACATCCGTGAGGCGAAAGGAAACGTGAAGTAGCGGGCGGGACGCCCGCGCTCCACAGAGGAAGACCCATGTCCACGCCCACACCGCCTCCTCCACAAAGCCGGCTCACGCCGCCGCGATTGCTCGGTGCCGTCGCGTTCGCGGCGGTCGGCTTCGTCGCGGTGTGGCAGGGCTTCGGCCTCGCGGGTTTCGGCACCGACGCGCACGCGCTGCGCGTGCTGGCCGCGGTTGCACCGCTGTTCGCGTCTGGGTTGGTGCTGGTGTGGCCCGACGCGAAGATGCCGTTCGTGGTCGTGGTGCTGCTCGGGCTCTGGGTGGCAACCGCCGCGTGGTGGTACGCGCCGTCCGCAGTCGGTGCTCGCTCGCTTCAAAGTGCGGTCGCGGCGCGAGACCAGATGACCACGCCACTCGCGAACTCGACGCTCGACGAACACGAGGAGTACGGCAAGCACACCGCGATTCGGGTCGGGGCGCTTCACCGCGAATACCCGTCGCTGTGCAAAGACCTGCCCGGCACTTTCGACCGCTGGGCGACGGTTGTCGCGGATGACCTCATCGCGCGGTATCGCAAGACGCCGCTCGACGACTTCAAGAGCGCTGAGGCGCTAAACGAACCGGCGCGGGGGTTGGCCCGAACCCACCCCATAGGCATCAAGTTAAGGAGACGCTGGCCTATGAAAAACGGGAAGTCCTTCCCACAATCGCTGTTAGGTAAAGACAGTGATCGTGAAGAAGGAACTTCCCATGCCGATTGTAGCCAGGATTGGCGCAGCTTT
>CANLGS010000217.1 GCA_947490035.1 Gemmataceae bacterium | reverse complement strand
GCAATTCGGCGCGATGACCGGGGCCGCGGCGGGCGCGTTCGCAGGCGTGGGTCTAACAGGCGTCCTGGCGGGCGGAACCGACCTGGCGCCGATCCTCGGCACCGCGGGAACGGTTCTGGGCAGCGTCGTGTGCGCGCTGGCCGGCAGGTACCTCCTGTTACCGGTGTGGGTCGCGACGCGGCGCGTGTCGGCTCGGGCGCAGGACGCAGGCACGCCGAAGCACTGAACGCCGAACGACCACGCGGCGTCGGACCCGACCGGTCCGACGCTGTGCCATTTCCCCTCGCGCAATATCTTCAACCCCGCCCGGCGCTTCCGAAGCGAAGCCCCGCCCGCGCGGAGTTGAACGTGCGCCTCCGGAAGACACTTCTTGCCCTCGCCGTCATTGTGTTGGCGGCGCTCGTCGCCGGCGGCGCGGTGCGCCTGCTGCGCCCGGCCGCGGTTCCGCCGGCGTGGGCCAACGACTACGACGTTCACGCGACCGCGCCGGAAACCATCGCGCCGGGCACGGTCGTGGACCGGTCCGCGCCGGCCGGGTGGTCGCACCTCGTCATCAAGAGCCTGCCGCGCGTGCGGCCGAGTGAGGTGGAACGCGTCCCGAGCATCCCCGTCGTCGGGCGCGACCTGACCGTGCGCATGGTCGCGTGGATGTTCACCGTGTTCACCGTGGACGTGGTGCACGAGCAGCAGGGCGAACACGCGCGCTATCGGCTTCGCGCAATCGGGCTTGGCCTCGGTACGAAAGTGAAGGACCGCGACGTGGTCATCACCGTGGACACGGCCGGCCAGCACGGTGCCGAGATGAACTTCATCAAGAACGACATTCTGAAGACCGGATACCGCATCCAGAAGCAAGCCGTGATCCCGGTTCACGGCCCATCGTTTGCCCTCCTCGACACGCCCGTCATCTCGCGCTGCGGGGACAAACACCGGTCCATCCGCTACCGCTACGCGCTGCTCGTGGACACGAAGACGGGCACCCTCGACGTGTTGCTCTGGCTCCTCGGCGGCGAGGGCGGCGAATGCGCTGACCTGACGCGCGCCGTGTGGATTGAGCCGAACTGCATCGACGAGGCGGAGATGATCCCCGATCCCAAAGAGTTCAAGGGCCTTGAGCCCTCGGACCTGTCGTTCGCGGTGGACAAACTGCCCCCGTTTCGGGTAGAGATGGCGTTCCCGCCGGAGTTGCGCGAACTGGTCGGGAAGACCAAGTTCACCCCCGACGAGGCCCGCGCCCTCGAAGACGGTTTGCGGAAGATGGCGGCCCGATCCCGTCCCTGATTCCCACGGAAGACCACCCTATGACCGCGATACTCCTCGCCGCCCTCGCACTCGCCCCGGCGCAGCCGGCGGGCGACAAGCACGACGAGCAGAACCCGCTGTTCAAGCGACTGCTCGACCCCGGCCTCGAAGTCACCTCCGACATGAAGGTCAAGTTCCCGGCGCCGGCGATGGCCGACGGACTGACCGGCGCGCAGCAGAAGGCGGTCATCAAGACGGTGATCGGGGACGACTACAGTTACGAGCAGTTCACCCACGACTCCGTCGTGGCGCCGCAGGTGGTGAAGATTCGCGACATCAAGCCGGCGGACCCGAAGGCGCCCCCGCGCGGCGTGGACGTGTGGTTCATCGTGTACGGCGACTTCAAGCAACTGGAGGACGACAAGTTCCTCGACCGGCTGGTCGGCGCGGGGAAGGCCGGCGGCGGCGGCGGGAAGGGCGGTCCGCTGGAAAAGGCTGACCTCGCCAAGCGGAAGATCGAGATCAAGATGGGAGACGAGAAGCGCGAGGGGTACGGGACGGTGGAGTTCGACTTCCTGGAGAAGGTGCGGCTGAAGGCGACCGGCCATGCGATGTGGAGCCGCAACGGGGAGTCGGTGGTGGCCGCGGCCGAGGTCGATCCGCGGTTCCGGGACGACAAGGAGTTCCCGAACCAGTGGCGGTCGATCACGACCGACGGCGGGAAGAAGGTCGGCGACCCCAGCCCGTGGGGCGGGGCCGCGATGTACATGAAGGTGACCAAGCTGTCGGAACCGGCCGGCGCGCTGTTCATCGAGCAGCACATCGTGTTCGCCGAGCCGACCGGGTGGTTCGACGGCGCCAACCTGCTCCGCTCGAAGTTGCCCTTCGCGTTGCAGGACAACGTCCGCACCATGCGGAAAGAGTTCAAGAAGAAGTGACAGTAGCCCGCCACTCCGTGGCGGCTCTTCGCCTTTGTCTTGGTGGCACAGACATTCCTGTCTGTGCGGCGACACCCACCAAAACACACAGACAGGAATGTCTGTGCCACAAGAGAAGAACCGCCACGGAGTGGCGGGCTACTCTCAAGACAGAAGAACCGCCACGGAGTGGCGGGCTACTCACCGCGGCTTGTTCGGTCGGCCGCGCGGGCCGTTGAGGAATGAGTTCACCCGCTGCTTCAGTTTGCGGTGCGCCGAGGTGCTGCCGTTGGCGAGCTGGAGCGCGTCCCGCACGTTCAGCCCCGGATCGGGGAACGGCAGTTTCGCCAGCGCGTCGTCCACCTCACCCGCCAGCCTGTACTTGGTGTCGTCGCCGGCGGTCACCTCGATGCCCAGCGCGCGGAGCGATTCGAGGTCGCGGTAGAAGCCGCGCACGTCGAGTTTGAGGCGGCGGAGGAGCGACGCCCGCGTCTGCGGGCCGCCGCGGAGCAGCGTGAGCAGCCGGTACAGGCGCGCCGCCCGGAGTGAAGTGAGCGTGACCGCGGAGGCGTCCACCTTTTTCTTCCCCATGTGTCGCCTCCGTGCGGGTGCGGTGGAGGCACCGGGCGCCCGTCGTTGCCGCCCGCCTGCCGGGCGCCTGCGCCGCGTGACCGCGTCGAACGGTCGTGGTGATGGGATGATGGTAGAGACGGCGCGCGGGGAAAGCAAGCGCCGGCTGTGCGGATTGAGACGAGGCGCGAGCGGCGTGCCACGAGTGAGTGACAACGCGTTGTCACTCACGCCGCCGGGAGGGTGCGGTTCACACGCCGGCCGCGGCGCGGAACGCGGCGAGCGTGTCGGCGCGGACGGCGACACCGACCCACTGCCGCAGTTTGTCCAGGTCGGCGGTCGCCCGGACCGCGGCCGCCAGGTCTTCCGGCACGGTCCCGAACTTCTCCTCGAGCATCACGAGTACGGCCTCGGTGCGCCCCTCGGTGCGCCCCTCTTCGCGGGCTTCGGCCTTCCACGCATTCACCACTTGAGACTCTCTCACGTTCCACCCCTTGAGTCCGAGTTCCCACTGTTCGCGGCAGCCGGATGCTTCCGCGAACACGAGCGCGAGGCCGGCGTATTCCGCCCGGCGGCGGGTCGCGGGTTCTTGATCCGCGAGCCGCTTCCACCTCTCGATGATTGTCGCCTCTCCGCCGCCGGCTAGCAATGGCAGCCACGGCAGCAGACTCCGACCGAGCGCACCGGCTTCGATCCTACCAACCATATCATCGGCACTTTCGTGCGCGAGGTTTCGCTCCGCGACTCGAAGTTGCGTCAAGACCAGCGTGCCGGGCAGATGCATCTCGCGCGATGCGCGGCCGGTCCCGGTGAGGTTCACTACCGCCGCGCCGACGTCGAACCGGCTTCCGCGCTCGGTGTCGGGTTTGAGCCGCGTCCACAGGTCGGCGAGGTAACCGAGCAACCGGCCGAACATGAGCGCGTCCGGGTCGATCTGGAACTCGATGGCAAGCGCACACGGCGGTTCGCTCCCGCCGGGCGGGTCGAGGCGCGCGACGGTATCGCCGACCCGGTCTGGTTCACCGGGGAACGGGATGCCGCGCGTGTCGAGCCAGCCGCTGAAGCCGAGCTGTTCCGCTGGAACTTCCAGCAGCCACGCCAGGAATTCGGGCGGGTCGAGCTGCGCCGCGGCGAACCGCGCGGCCTTGTCGAACGGATTTTCGGGCATGGCGTCGCTACCTGTGAACACGCGAGCGGCGGCGGATCAGTTCGTCCACCACGGTGCCGACCAGCAGCGTCACGCCGACCACTGCGGGGATCACGTCGCTCTTGTCGCCGCGGAAGTTCACGATGCTCTCGATGATCGGCAGCACCATCGCGCCCAGCACCATCCCGACCGCCATGCCCTCGCCGCCGCGCAGACTGCACCCGCCCAGCACGGCGCCGAGGATCGCGTACAGTTCCCAGCCCAACCCGGCGTTGTCGGATTGCACCGACGGCGAGTTCAGGAACAGAAGCACGCCGGCCAGCGCCGCCAGCGACGAACATGCGACGTACACCACCAGGCGGTGCCGGTCCACGTTCACCCCGGCGTACTTCGCGGCCAACTCGCTGTGCCCGATCGCGTACCAGTAGCGGCCGTAAGCCGTGCGGTGCAGGAAGAACCCGACCACCGCGGCCAGCAACACCAGCAGGACGAACTGCGCCGGGAACAGCAACTCGCCGTCGGCGGGAGCCTTGCCCACGAGCAGGTACCGCAGGTTCCGCAGCGCACCGTCGAACTCCGGGTGCGCCTGCGCGACGCGAGACATGCTCACCGTATCGCCGAGTAATCGCGCGACGCCACGGAAGATGAACATGCCGCACAGCGTCACCAGAAAGGGTTGCAGTCGGAGCCTGGTGATGAGCAGTCCGTTGACGAGTCCGATGCCCGCGCCGAACAGCACGACGATCGGCACCGCGAGGTACGGGTGGACGCCGCGGTTCATCAGCACGCCGAACAGTACTGCGCCGCACGCGACCACCGACCCGATGGACAGGTCAATGCCGCCGGTGATGATGATGAGCGCCGCGCCGAGCGTGATGATCCCGTACTGACCCTGGTAGTTGGCTACGTCGATCAGGTTGCCGACTTCGCCGGCCTTGTCGTGCGAGGCGAACAGCGCGCCGTACAGCACCAGCACCAGCCCCAGCACGCCCAAAATGCGCGTCATGTTGTCTGTCCCTTGTTCGAGCGCGGTAGGCCGTAGAGTGGTCCGCCGCGCCTCACACCCAGGGCGTTGCCCTGGGCTGAGGAGTGCCACCCTTGCGGGTGAAGATGATGCAGTCGGAGACTGCCACTCCTCAGCCCAGGGCAACGCCCTGGGTGTGAGGCGCGGCGGATGAGGACGGCGTCGCCCCGGTCGCGAGTCGCATCACCGCTTCTTCGGTCAACTTCGTTCCAGTTAACTCGCCGGCCACCTTGCCCTCGTGCATCACCACGACGCGGTCGGACATGCCGAGCAACTCTTCCATGTCGCTGGTAATCATCCACACCGCGACGCCCTGCCCCGCGAGTTCGTCCACCAGCGCGTAAATCTCGGCCTTCGCGCCCACGTCCACGCCGCGCGTCGGCTCGTCGAGGATGAGCACCTTCGGCCCGCGAGCGAGCCACTTGCCGTACACCACTTTTTGCTGGTTCCCGCCGGAGAGCAGCCCGACCGGTTGCGCCGCGCTCGGCGTCTTCACGCGAAGTCGGTCGATCCAGGTGCGATGAAGCTCCGCTTCCGCGCGTTTCTTCACGCCGAACAGGGAAGTGAGCCGGTCGAGGTTCGGCAGGCTCAGGTTGAAGCCGACGCTTTCGGGAAGGATCAACCCGTGCAAGCGGCGGTCTTCGGGCACGAGGAGAATGCCGGCGGCGATGGCGTCGCGCGGCGAGCGGATGCGCAGCGGTTTGTTGTCGAGCAGCAGTTCCCCCGCGACGAGCGACCGCACGCCGAAGACGGCTTCGGACAACTCCGTGCGGCCGGCACCGACCAGCCCGGCCATGCCCAAAATCTCGCCGGCGCGCACGTCGAAGCTGGTGGGTGTCGCGGGTCCGTTGCGGTAGCGCACGTCGCGCACGCTCAGAACCGCGGCGCCGCCGGTCCCGGTGCGGTGAACCTTCGGGTAGAACTGCTTCAGGTCGCGCCCGACCATGAGCCGCACCATGTTGTCGTGCGTAATCTCCGCCTTCGCGAGTTCGCCCGCGTTCTTGCCGTCGCGCAGCACGGTCACGCGGTCGGCGACGCGCTTCACCTCCGCGAGCCGGTGCGAGATGTACAGCACCGACACGCCGTCCGCCTTCAGCGCGTCGATGACCAGATACAGTTGCTCGGTTTCCTTCTGCGTGAGGCTGGAAGTCGGTTCATCCATGATGAGGACGCGAACATCGGTGCCCAGCGCGCGAGCGATCTCGACGAGCTGCTTCTCGCCCGGCGGCAGGCTTTCGACGCGCACGTTCGCGCGGTCTTCTGGCAGTCCGACGCGGGCGAGGAGTGCCGCGGCGTGTCCACTCATCGTGCGGTGGTTGAGGACACGGAGCGCACCGCCCAACGTGACTTCGCGGCCGAGGAAGAGGTTGTCCGTGACCGTGAGGTTTTCGGCGAGGTTGAGTTCCTGGTGGATGAGCGTGACGCCCGCGGCGATGGCTTCCGCCGGTCCGGGAAAGCGGATCGGAAGGCCGTTGAGCAGCACTTCGCCCGCGTCCGGCGTGTACACGCCGGCGACGATCTTCATGAGCGTGGACTTGCCGGCGCCGTTCTCGCCCACGACCGCGAGCACCTCGCCGGGCGCGAGCGCGAGCGAAACGCCGTCGAGCGCCAGCACGCCGGGAAACTGCTTGCGGGCGCCGGTGATCGCGAGTCGCGGTGGGGGCATGGGAGAGCGCGCAAAGAAGAAGAGCCGCAGATGACGCAGAGGGACGCAGATAAATCAGAAGGCAGTGTTTGAATACAAAACTTGCTTCTGGTCTTGATCTGCGTCCGTCTGCGTCATCTGCGGCTCTTTGTGTTCGGATCGAGTGGCTACTTCTTCTTGCCGGCTTCGATCTTGGCGCGGAGGTCGGTCTCGAAGTCGGCCACCTTCGGCCCGGCCGCTGTGCCGTCGCCGTCCTTCGTAACGATCCGGTACGGGATCAGCGGCACGTCGTACTTCTTCGTCGCGAGCGCCTTCACCGACTCGTACCCGTAGGCGAACGGGTCTTGCACCACGGTCGCCTCGATCTCGCCGGCCGCGATGCCCTTGAGCG
>CANLGS010000216.1 GCA_947490035.1 Gemmataceae bacterium | reverse complement strand
CCGAGTTCGCCGAGCCGTTTGCGGATCAGGTCCGTCTGGTCGAACAGCGGCTTCTTGAGCGGGTTGTCCTTCGCCGCGCCCTTCGCGGTCGTTCGCAGGTTCTCGCGCAGGTCGAGGAGCAGTTGCATGAGACCGGAGACGAGTTCGTTTCCGCCACCGAGGGACTTCTCTTGTTGTGGTTCTTGGAATAGCCCCAGGAGCGCAGACAACTCTCGCAGGATTTCGACACCACGCTGAAAGGTAAGTTTGTCCTCTCTGGTTGCGTGCGACTCCTCAAGTTGCGTGCGATCCGCGAAACTGTTGAGTGACTGCATCAAGAGAAATAGGGCTCCAATCGCTCGCCCGGTATTAAAGTCGTCCTCCATACCATCGAGAAAGTCTTGGCGATGTCGTTGAACGTACTCGTGTGCCTCCTTCACAAGCGTGTCAGGCGTCACCCCAGATGAGATCGAATAGAAATTGTCGCCGGTCACACGTGCGTATCGCTCGAAGAAGCGGTAAAAACCTTGCAGCGATTTCGCTACCTCGTCGAGCCGTTCTTCACTGTATTCGATGGGGCTTCGGTAGTGGGTGCTGAGGAGCAGGAACCGCACGGTCTCCGCGCTGTGCCGTTTCAGCAAGTCCGCGATGTTCACGACGTTGCCGACCGAGCCGGCCATCTTCGCCGAACCCATCTTCAGCAAGCCGTTGTGCATCCAGACGCGCGCGAAGGGCTTGCCGGTCCAGCTCTCGCTTTGGGCTAGTTCGTTCTCGTGGTGCGGGAACTGGAGGTCCAGCCCGCCGCCGTGGATGTCGAGCGTTTCGCCGAGTTCCGCGAACGCCATGCAGGTGCATTCGATGTGCCACCCCGGACGGCCGCGACCGCACTTGAACGGGCTGTCGAACTGCACTTCCTTCGGCTCGCCCGGCTTCGACTTCCACAGCGCGAAGTCGCCGGGGTTGCGCTTCTTCGCGTTCGGCTCCATCCGCGTGCCGGCTTCCATCTGCTCCGGGTCGCGGTTCGAGAGCTTCCCGTAGTCCTCGTCCTTCGACACGTCGAAGTACACGCCGTCATCGACCTCGTAGGCGTAATCCTTCTTGATGAGCGCGGTGATTACCTCAAGCATACCGCCGATGTGTTGCGTCGCTCGCGGGAACGCGTCGATGCCGGTGACGTTCAGCGCCTTGAGGCACGCGAAGTAGTCCTCGGTCATGCGCGCGGACAGTTCGGGAACCGTGGTGTTCAGTTCCTTCGCGCGGTTGATGAGTTTGTCGTCCACGTCCGTGATGTTGACGACCCACTTGACGTTGTAGCCGAGGTACGTGAGGTAGCGCTTTATGGTGTCGAAGATGACCGGCCCGACCATGTGCCCGATGTGCGACGGCTTGTACACCGTCGGCCCGCACACGTACATCGTGACCGGTTCGCCCGGCTTCTTATGGAACGGCTCCTTCTTGCGCGTCAGCGTGCTGTAAACCTGCAGCATGGAAAGCTCTTGGCTGTTAGCTATTGGCTGTTAGCCGGAATCAGGAACGCTGCCTGCTAATAGCTAACAGCTAAGAGCCAACATCGCGTTCGATCAGTACCACCGCGTGGCAGCCGATGGCCTCGCCGCGGCCGATGTGCCCGACCTTCTCGCCGGTCTTCGCCTTCACGTTCACGCAGTCGGCGGGCACGCCGAGTAGGTGCGCGAGGCTGCTCTTGATCGCACTCTTCACCGGGCCGAGCTTCGGCTCCTCGGCGAAGATCGTCACGTCTACGTTGACCGGTTTCCAGCCCAACTGGTTCAGCTTCGCGATCGTTTCCGTCAGGAATAGCCGCGAGTCCGCGCCCTTCCACTTCGGGTCGGTGTCGGGGTAGGCGTCGCCGATGTCGCCGAGCGCCGCGGCGCCGAGCAGCGCGTCGGTGACCGCGTGCAGCACCGCGTCCGCGTCGGAGTGGCCGACGAGACCCTTCGCGTGCGGGATGATGGCCCCGCCGAGGATGAGCGGTCGCCCTTCGGCCAACCGGTGTGTGTCGTGGCCGCTGCCGACGCGCATGGTCACGTGAGTTAAGCTCCGCGAGAACGAATTGTGGGGATTGTAGCCGCGAAGCGACGCGAGGCACAACACGGACTGGGAGTTGTGAGAAACCGAGAAAAAATGCTCTTGTAGCCCGGCCAGAGAATTATGATAAATCAATGAAGCGGGTTCAGATTCTCTCGATTTTTCGCCCGACCCGTATCGGCCACACTGCCCAAGCGGTTCCGACTCGCACTCGCTCCGCTGAGGCTCTTAACACCATTTTCCTTCCGGGGGTGCCATGCACCACTCTCTCCCGCCCTACACGCGCCGCTCGTCGCGCCGTGGGTTCACGCTGATCGAGCTGTTGGTGGTGATTGCCATCATCGCGATCCTGATCGGACTGCTGCTGCCGGCCGTGCAGAAGGTGCGCGAGGCCGCCGCCCGCATGCAGTCGAGCAACAACCTGAAACAGATCGGCATCGGGCTGCACGCCGCTCACGACTCGCAAGGGGCGTTCCCGCCGGTCTGCGTCAACCAGTGGTCCACCTTCAACGAGCCGAACGCGAACAAGTACCAGGGCCCATACCTGCCGTACGACTCGGGCACGGCCGGAAGCGACAAGACGTCCTTCTTCTACTGCCTGCTGCCGTTCATCGAACAGGACAACCTCCACAAGGACATCAACGGGTACCAGTTCTACCTGATGGCCCAGCGGAAGAGCGACGGGAGCAAGATGGTCGGGTCGGACACCCCGAAGACGTACATCTCCCCGCTCGACGACAGCGCGTACCGGACGGTGAACTGGTCGTGGCCGTACACCGGGGGCGGGGCGACGTACCAGATGGGGTTGGTCAGCTACGCGCCCAACCTGCGGGTGTTCGGCACCGGCGCGAAGGGGTGGGAGTCGTGGAAGGTCATGTGGTGGCACGCGGGGGCTGGGGTGGCGAAGACCGGCACGGTGACCGACGGGCTGTCGAACACGCTGTTCGTGGCCGAGAAGAACATGGTGACCGGCGACCGGCAGATGTCCTACAAGGACTGGGACGTGACGAACCGGTGGGCGGCGCAGGAGCAAGGGATTAACATGTGGGCCACCACCGACACCCCGGAGGCCGGGCTGCCGTACTTCGGGCAGAACTGCAACAACCCGGGCACGACGTCGGACGACGAGTACGGGGAGTGGTGGCGGGCCGACTGTCGGTACGCGGCCGGGCAGCCGGAGTCATTCCAGCCGCCGCGCCGCCGGTTGGTGCGGGCGCAGCAGAACTTCCACAACCTGTACCCGATGTCTCCCGGCGGGGTACAGGTGCTGATGGGCGACGGCAGCGTGCGGACGGTGAACACTGCGGTGTCGATGCCGGCGTGGAGCGCCGCGGTCACGCCGGACGGCGGCGAGTCGCTGGCGCTCAACTGACATCCCACCCGCGCCGGCGGGCCGCACCCGCCGGCGCCTCCTCTCACACCACCCACCGCCGGAGAAGTCATGTTTCGGATCGTTCACCGGGCCGCGCTGGCCGCCGCGGCCGCCGCCCTCGTAGGGTGCGCCGTCAAGCCGAAGGAGGCGCAACTGCCCGAGTCCGGGGCCACCCTCGAGGGTACCGTGAAGTACGCCGGCCAGCCGCTCCAGTTCGCGCAGATCCAGGTCCTCGGCACCGACCGGATGGCGGTCGGCCGGATCGGCGAGGACGGCCGGTACCGGGTCGAGAACTGCCCGCTCGGGGAGGTGAAGATCGCGGTCAACACCGCGGCCGCCCGCGGCGAGTTCCAGAGCAAGGCGATGCAGGGCGGCGCGTACCGGGGGCCGGACAAGGAGGGCAAGGGGGCCGTCGCGCTGAGGTTCACCGAGGTGCCGGCTCGGTACGCCGACCCGGAGCAGGCCGGGACCACGACGACCGTCGTGGCCGGGGTCAACACCTACGACATCGCCCTCCCGAAGTGAGGGGCCTCACGTCACATCGTCAGGTAGGTGAACAACGACATCGCGAGCGACGCCACCACCATCACCCACGCGAGGACGAGGAGCCGGGCGTCGCGCCGCTGCCGCTGCCGCAGGCGCTCGACGGCCCGCTGCAGTTCGGCGATCTGGGCCGAGATGAGGGCCGACTCTTCGGCCCGCTCGCGCACGCCGGCCGCCAGCTGGTCGAGTTGCGCTTCGAGCCGGATGATCTCGGCGCGCAACTCGCGGATGACGGGGTCCGTCTCTTCGGGGCGGTCGTAGTCGTCGTTCTCGTACTCGTCGTCGAACCGGCTCATGGGGTGTGGCTCCGGGTCAGCCGCCGATGGCAAGAGTAGGCGACTCGCTCCGCGAGTCGTCATCTCTGCCTGTTGAGCGAACTCAAGAAGTGAGCACTCGCGGAGCGAGTGACCTACTCTTAGCCGCCGATGGCGTGCATGGTGCGGTCGGGTTTCACGAAGGTTTTGGCGTTGATCTCGTGGCCCTCCCACTTGGCCCACACGCTCTCTCTCAGTGCGTTCCCGATCGCCTCTTCGTTGATAGAGGCGGAGCGGAGCAGTCCTTTCACATCCGTTTCGTCCAGTGCGAACAGGCAGTTTCGCAACTTGCCGTCGGCGGTGAGGCGGATGCGGTTGCAACTGCGGCAGAACGGCCGCGACACCGACGCGATCACGCCCACGGTGCCGCCGCCGTCGCGGTAGTTGAAGTCCAGCGCCGGCGCCGACGGGTCCGTGTTCGCGGGCACCAACGCACCGACTTCGTTGCCGATCAGGTCGAGGATTTCGGACGCGAAGAACACCTTCTCGCGCTCCCAAACGTCCGCGCCGATCGGCATATACTCGATGAACCGCAGTTCAAAGCCGTTGTCGCGGCAGTAGCGCGCGAGCGGCACCACGTCGTGCTCCGCGAACCCGCGAATCGCGACCGCGTTCACCTTGATCGGCGCGAAGCCGGCGCGCTTCGCGGCGTCCAAGCCCGCGAGCACCTTCTCGACGCCGTCGCGCCGCGTCAGTTCGCGGAAGCGGCCTGGGTCGAGTGTGTCGAGCGAGACGTTCATCCGTCGTATGCCGGCGTCGAAGAGCGCCTGGGCTTGCTCCGCGAGCAGGATGCCGTTGGTGGTTACGCCGATGTCCGCGATGCCCGGCACGACCGCGATCATCCGCACGAGTTTGTGCAACTCCTTGCGCATCAGCGGTTCGCCACCGGTCAGTCTGACCTTGTTCACGCCGAGGGTCGCTGCGACGCGCACGAACTGCGTGATCTCTTCAAAGGAAAGCAGTTCGGAGCGGTCGCGGAAGGTCACGTCTTCGGGCATGCAGTACGTGCAGCGCAGGTTGCACCGGTCGGTGACCGAGACGCGGAGGTTGTTGTGTCGGCGACCGTGCGAGTCGATCAGTGAGGAGTGAGGAGTGAGGAGCGAGGAGTGAAAGACGGGCGCAGCGGGGCTTTCGCCGAGCAATCCCAGCGGCCAACGCGGTTCAGTGCTTATCTCCTCATTCTTCACTCCTCACTCCTCACTGCTTTAACTGTTCCACACCTTGATGGCGGGTTCGGCGAGGTTGTGGTGGTTAAAGCTCAGGGTGCTGAGTGTCGCGGTATCGAGCAGCATCGAGCCGGCGAGCGTGACCGGGTGCGCAATCCACCGGGCCGCGATCACGCGTAGGATGTGCCCGTGCGCGAAGCAAATTACCTTGCCGTTCAACCCCTTCAGTTTCGTAACCAGCCGATCCACGCGGGCCGTCACCTCGTCGGGGGTTTCGCCGCCGGGGGCGCCGTCGCGGAACAGGTTCCAGCCCGGTTTCTTCGCGGCGATCTCGACGCTCTTCAGCCCCTCGAAGTCGCCGTAGTTCCATTCGAGCAAGTCCGGGTCCACGAGGGGCGAGAAGCCGGCGAGTTCCGCGGTGCGGCGGGCGCGCGACAGCGGGCTGGTGAACAGGTGATCGAAGGTCATACCGGCGAGCCGCTGGCCGAGCTTGCGGGCGGAATCTTCGCCCGGCCCCGTCAGGGGTAGGTCCGTGCGGCCGGTGTGTTGACCGGACTTCGACCACTCGGTTTCGCCGTGGCGGGCGAGGTACACGGTCGGTAGGGAGCTCATAAGTTCTCCGGTCGCTTACGCTCCCGGCTCGCCTGTTGAGGATTGATGGACCCACTCTCCGGTTCCGTCCGGCGCGTTCTCTTTCTTCCAGATCGGTACGAGTTCTTTCAGCGTGTCGATGACGTAGCGGCAGGCGTCGAATGCATCTCCGCGGTGCGGGCAACTCACCGCGACCGCGACGCTCACCTCTCCGACTTCAAGGCGTCCGAGGCGATGCGCGATGGCGATCTCTCCGACCGGCCAGCGCGTCCGCGCTTCGGCTTCGATCTCCGCTAGTTTCTTCTCGGCCATCGGCGCGTAGGCGTCGTATTCGAGGAACACCGTCACTTGCTGTCCGGTCAGGTCGCGAACGGTGCCGAGGAACAGCACGACCGCGCCGCAGTGCGGCGACCGCGCCGCTTCCGTGAGCGCATGGTAATCGATGGCGTCGCGCGTGAGCCGGAACATTCCGTCAGTATACCCGTCAACCGCCGCTGACGGGAGGAATCACCGCGACTTCGTCCGTTGCTTGAATTGGTTTGTCGTTGTCCGCGCTATCGTGGTTCACCGCGACCGCGGAGCGCGCCAGCAGCGTGCGTGCGAGCGGGAGTTGCTTCCCCAACTCGCGGCGCAGGTCGGCGACGGTCGCGCCGTCGGGGAGTTCGACGGTCTCGTTGTCGGACCCGGCCAGGTCGCGCATCGCGGCGAACAGCTTCACGGTGATGGTCATGGTGTTTCCTCTTGTGGCACAGACATTCCTGTCTGTGTCCGCTGAAGCTCAAAGGCACACAGACAGGAATGTCTGTGCCACAAGAATAAATCAGTCGCTCACAAGGTCACCCAGCGGCCGGCGGAAGCGCGCTTCCAACTCCGGCAACAGGCCATAGGCGTAGGCGAGGTATTGCACCGGGTGGAGTGTGCGCTTGCCGCT
>CANLGS010000215.1 GCA_947490035.1 Gemmataceae bacterium | reverse complement strand
GAACCGGGCGGGCAGTTGACGGGCGCGGTCTCGTAGAACGCGGAACTCTCGACGACGCGCAGGCCCGGTTCGGCGCGGAGCCGGCGCACCGCGGCCGCGAGCGTAGCCCACCGGTCGCCGAGGTTGGAGCCGAGTGCGACGTATGAAATAGCCATTGGCAGTTAGCTGTTCGCCGTTAGCCAGACAAGCAGAACGCCCACGCCGCTTGCGGTGTGGGCGCGTGGGTTCGGCTAATAGCTGACGGCCAACAGCTAACAGCTAACAGCTTCGCCGCTACTTCTTCGCCGGCGCCTTGCCGCCGGCCGCGGCCGGCGCGTCGCCCTCGGCGGCTTCCTTCTTGACCTTCTTCTTCAGCGCGACCTTCTGGACGCGGGTCTTCGGCAGCCCGTAGGGGCTGGTCGCGTCGCCGAACTTGCCGTTCTCCAGCATCTTCGCGATGCGCTCGGCGCGGGTCAGCACGCACCGCTGGCGGGACAGACCGGCTTTGCGCTTCAGGCTCTTGTCGATGGACATCGTAGTGTTCAGTTTTCAGTGTTCAGTTTTCAGTGCCGAGGCGACGACGCCACCGACCACCGCGAAATGTGATAATATTACCCCCACGTTCAGACGGCAAGCCGACACACCTACCGTCTTCACTGAACACCGAAAACCGAACACTGCCATGAATGTTACCCTCGACTACGGCAAGACCGGGCTGTCCGTCACGCTCCCGGACGACCGGCTCATCGTGCCGCCGCTGGCGATTCGCCCCGCGCCGCCACTCGCGGACCCGCTCGCGGCTCTCGAAGCCGCGCTCGCGAACCCCATCGGCACGAAGCCGCTTGCGGAACTCGCGCGCGGCAAGAAGACCGCGTGCGTGGTGATCTGCGACATCACGCGGCCCGTGCCAAACCCGATGATCCTGCCGCCGCTGCTGCGCACGCTCGAAGCCGCCGGCGTGCCGCGCGACGGCATCACGGTTCTCGTCGCCACCGGGCTGCACCGGCCCAACGAGGGCGAAGAACTGGTCGAACTGGTGGGCGAGTACGTCGCGACCAACTACCGGTGCGAGAACCACCACGGCAAGGTGAAGGAAGAACACGACTACCTCGGCACCACCCCGAAGGGCGTACCCGCGTGGATCGACAGCCGCTACACGCGCGCCGAACTGAAGATCACGACGGGCCTGATCGAACCGCACCTGATGGCCGGCTACAGCGGCGGGCGGAAGCTCATCTGCCCCGGTATCGCGGCGCTCGAAACGGTCCGCGTGTGGCACGGTCCGAAGTTCCTCGAACACCCAAAGGCCGACTGCGGCAGCGTCGATGGCAACCCGGTTCACGAGGAGAACACGCGGATCGCGCTGATGGCGGGATGCGACTTCATCGTGAACGTGTGCATCGACGGGCAGCGCCGCGTCACCGGGTTGTGGGCCGGCGACATGATTAAAGCGTGGGAGCAGGGCGTGCTGTTCTGCCGCGACGTCGTGAAGTCGAGCGTGCCGAAACCGGTGGATGTGGTGGTGACGAGCTGCGCCGGCTACCCGCTCGACACGACATGGTATCAAGCCGTGAAGGGCTTGACCGGCGCGCTGCCCATCGTGCGCAAGGGCGGGACGATCGTGCTGGCCGCGAGCCTGACGGAAGGGCTGGGCAGCCACGAGTTCCGCGAGCAGTTGGACCGCTACGAGGTGAGCGGCGCCTACGACCGGCCGTCGGAATCCGACACGTGCGAGATGGACGAGTGGCAACTCGTGATGTTGAAGAAGGTGCTATCGCACTGCCGCGTGAAGGTGGTGAGCGGCGGGCTTCCGCCTGACGTGCTACGCCGGTGCCGCGTCGAACCGGTGGAGTCGGTGGAACAAGCGGTCGCGGAGTCGCTGGCGGAGTACGGCCCCGGCGCGACGCTCGCGGTCATCCCGAAGGGGCCGTACGTGATGCCGGTCCTCGCAGGGGTGTGATACAATTCGCGAGAGGAGGAAATGCCGATGTCGCAATTGAAACTGCCGAAGAAGCCGGTGCCCGACTGGGAGAAGGTGCGCGACGAATGGGTGCGTGCCGTCGAACAATTGGTGGCCGATGTGGAAGCGTGGTGCAAGGCGAACGACTGGCCGACACGCCGAATCGAGAAGAGACTTGAGGACAGCCGGATCGGGGAGTACTACGCTCCCGCTCTGGTGATTCAGGTCGATCTCGTGAAGCTCATGTTGGAACCGGTGGCAAGGTATACCCCAGGATCGGATGGGGTGGTTGATCTATACCTCATGCCGGCGTACGCGGATGCGGCAAGTATTTTTCGGCGCGGAAGCCGATGGGAGTTCTTTGCCGTCATAACGGCCGACAAGTTGCCGGAGGACGAACGCCCGTTCCAACCGGACAGCGACGTGGTGGGGATGCCAGGCGTGTTCGACAAAGCGTCATTCACCGACCTCGTTCAATTGCTGAAGTGACATGGCTCGGCAGCGCGTGCGGGACGAGTGGCTGGAGCGAATCAAGGCTGTCGAGCGCGAGTTCCTCGTCGCCCAGACAGCCGTTGAGGATTTTTGGACCGCGCTGAATTCGGGAATAACCGAACTTCCTGCGAAGACGAAGGCGCGGGACGCGCAAGCGACTTCGGATCATCTGGAAGGCACCTACCTGATCCGACTCTTCGCGGCCTTTGAATCCGGGTTGAGGAGTTATTACGCCACACTCAAGGACACTACGCCCGCCATGAAAGACCTGATCGACGCGATTGCAGCGCGTCGCAACGTCTCCGATGAATTGCGGGACGAAGTGCATGAGGTCCGAGAGTACCGTAACAGCCTCGTCCACGAGGGCGAGAACGAAATTGAACCGGTCGCGCTGAGCGTCGCACGAAGCCGGTTGTGTACCTACTTCGCTCGATTGCCCGACGACTGGAAATCGTAACTCTCACTCGCATCAACCATCGGTTAGAATTCGGTTTTTGCTTCGAGTCATCGAGACGAACCCACACCTTGCGAGGGAATACGATGGCGACGGTCGCGTGTCCGGGGTGCGGGCTGCCGCGGGCCGAGTCCGAACTCGGCACGAAGGAGTGCCCGGTGTGCCACGCGGCCCCGTCCGCGACGGGCGCCGCACCGCCGCGCCGCGCGAAGCCGGGTCACGCAGACCCGACCGACGGACTGCCCGCCGACGCGAGCGAACTCGGCGCCCGCCGCGCCGACCCTCGTTCGCGCGCCCTGGTTGTGGGTGCGGCGATGTTCTTCTTCGGCGCGCTCGCCGGTATCGGCGGCGTGATTGTCTTCCAAGCGTTTGATACGGACAAGCCGAAGCCGGACGGCACCCCGACCGAAGTCGCGCGCAAGCCGGACGAGCCGAACCCGCAACCGGCGGAGCCGGCCAAGCCCAAACCGGCCGGCCCGGAGGTCGCGCCGTTGCCGCACGAGCCGGGGGCGAAACCCGACCCCGAACCCGACCCCGAACCGGACCCCAAACTGCTCCTACCACCGCCCCCACCCGGGCGCGTCACCATCATCGACCTCGGACCCAACCTGCTCGACACGTTCGCCGTGCCGTTCCCGATGAAGAAGGGCGAACACGTCATTCTCAAGGGGAAGGTGAAGGCGTTCAAGGTGCCCACCCTCGACGCCGGCGCGGTCCTCGACGCCTCCGGTCTGGAGGCCACAACGGTCACCGCCATCGGCAAGATCGACGGCCACTCCACGCTCAAACTGAACGCGCCCAACGGGACGGTTCACATCTCGGGGAAGGTGGACGGCAAGTCGGTCGTCGAGATCAACGCGCCCGGCGGCGAGGTGAAGTTCATGTACGCCACGACCGGCACGAAAGAGGGGTCGAAGATCGACAACGGCTCCACGGTCTCGATCACCGCGCGCGTGGTCGAGTTCAAGGGCGACATCACCGGCACCGGTACGAAGGTGTCGGTCGTGCTGACGCGCAACGCGTGGATCAAGGTTGCGTCGGTGAGCGGCAAGGCGGCGGTGGAGTACAAGTCGCAGGCGGCCGGGTGGTCGGCGCCGGACGTGATCGTCGGCTCGGTCGCGCCCACTGCCGCCTTCCTCAAGAAAGAGTGAGGAGTCGGGCACGGGTTTTAGCCCCGACAGGGGCGGCAGATTTCGCCCAGGGTGAAGCTCGCGCTTTGCGAGCGCAACCCCGGGACCAACTGTCCCCGTGCTACTTCTTGTCCCAGAACGCGGCGTTCTGGATCGCGCTCTCGATCCACGTCGGTTCGGGCGCGATGACCACGCCGGCCTGAACCACCTCGTCCCACTTCTCCGGGTCCGGCGGGAGGCGCTTGCCGGTCAACTTCACCAGACCCGCGTGCGACTGGCGGGCGAGGATCACGTCCTTCCCGGCTTCTTGCTTCAGCACCTGCGCGAGCGCGACCACCGCGTCCGGCTGGCGGCAGTTGCTCAACCCGCGGACCGCCGCCTGGCGGACCTCCGCGTCTTCGCTGCCGGGCACGACGGTGTCCGGCTTGGTCGCGCCCGCGACGGTCGCGAGGAACCGCGCCGCTTCCGACTTGTGCGTTTTGCCGAGCGACTCCAAACACCGGCACCGCAGCGCCGAGACGGTGTCCGGCGCGTACCCCGCTGGCCCCTTGAGGGCCGCGCCCGGCTCCAGACCGGCGCGCGTCGGCAGGCGCCCGGCGCTGGTGCCCCCAATTGTGATGACCGCCGACCGCTCCGCGACCTTCGGCGGGGCGCGCTCGGCGTCCGTCAGCCCGTCGGCCGTCTGGTACGCGGTCATCAGGATGGCGGTCGTGCGCGCGTCCTCGAACCGGCCGAGCGCGGCGATGGCCGCGAACCGGAGTACCGGGCTGGGTTCGCTCGTCGCCGCCCGCGCGAGGGTCGCGATGACTTGGTCCTGGTCTTCCTGGGTGCCCTTGTTGAGGGCCGGCTCCTTGAGCCGGTGCATGGCCTTCGCGCGCTCGTCGCCGGACCGCGGCGGGTCGGCTCGCAACACCACCACCGGGTCGTCCGGCGTGATGACGTGGCCGACGGTTTTGAACGGCGTGTCGCGGAACTGCCGGCTCGTGACCGCGTCCCACATGTTAGCGCACCCCGTCGGCAGCAGCGACGCGGCGGCGGCGACGGCGATCGTCAGTGCCCGGTACACGGTTACCCCCAGCCCGCAGCGGGCGGCAGTTTAGTCACGGAGTCGACCGGGGCAATAACGAGGAGTGGGGTGGGGGTCAACGGCAAGAAGCAGTGGGCAGTGGACAGCAGGCAGTGGGCAGAGAAGAAGGCAAAGCAAAACGCAATGAAGAGAATCGCGTTCCCTCGTTGGCTGTTTTCCGCTGCCTTGGTCTCCGTCTTCTGCCCACTGCCCACTGCCCACTGCCCACTGCCCACTGCCCACTGCTGGCCGTTGCACCGCCGGCGTACCGGTGGTAAGGTATCCACATATCCAACCTTCACCCTCTACCGTCCCTGGCGGGTATGTCAGCCAACCTCGACGCTTCTGGGATCGGCCAACTCGCGCTCCGCCTCGGCCTGGTTGCCGCGGAGACGGTGCAAGATTGTCTCATGGAACTGGGCGACCGGACCGCGCCGGCCACCGACATGATCCGGCTCATGGAGCGCAAGCGGCACCTCACGCCGTGGCAGGGGAACAAGCTGCTCAAGGGCAAACTCGACGGCTACTTCCTCGGCGGCTACCGGCTGCTGTACAAGATCGCGTCGGGCAGTTTCGGCCGCGTGTACCGCGGCGACGAGCCGCACTCCGGGCAGGTCGTCGCCGTCAAGGTGCTGCGCAGCAAGTGGACGGCGGACAAGCAGAAGGTCGAACTGTTCCAGCGCGAGGGGAAGCTCGGGATGGCCATCCGCCACCCGAACATCGCGTCCGTCATCGCCGTTAGCCAGGACGCGAAGACCGGCCAGTACTTCATCGTGATGGAGTTCGTCGAGGGCGGCAACCTGCGCGACCTGCTTCAGGCGCGCAAGAAGCTCGAACCCGACGAGGCGCTGCGCATCGTCGAAGAGTGCGCCGAGGGGCTGGCGTACGCGCACGCCCGCGGCCTCACCCACCGCGACATCAAGCCGACGAACATCCTGATCGCGGTCGCGAACGGACAGGCGAAGCTCGTGGACTTCGGCCTCGCGGAGATCACCGACGCCGGCGGGGGCGGGGGCGTCCGGTTGCAACGGCAGGACGCCAAGGACGACGACGTGGCCGTGGACCGCACCGTCGATTACGCCGGGTTGGAGAAGGCCACCAACCAGAAGCCCGGCGACGTGCGCTCGGACATCTACTTCCTCGGCGCGGTGCTGTACGAGTGCCTGACCGGGCTGTCGCTCATGCCGGTGACGAAGGACACGAAGGCGCGGATGCAGGCCCGCCGCTACCAGGACGTGGAGGACACGCTCGGCAAGACGGCCCCGGCGCTGGGCCTCGCGGCCGGCGTGCTGCGGCTGCTCGCGAAGATGGTCGCCTACGAGCCGACCGAGCGGTTCCAGAACCCGACCCGACTGGTCGATGCGATCCAGGCGTGCCGCGCGGAACTGGCCGGCGAGGTGAAGTCGCGCGCCCCGACCGGCCCCCGGACGCTGCTCGTGATCGAGGAGAACCAGAAACTTCAGGACGCGTTCCGCGACAAGTTCAAGGCGCAGGGGTTCCGCGTGCTGCTGACGATCGACCCCGGCCAGGCGGTGAAGCGGTACCAGCAGCAGGCGTACCACGCGGTCATCATCGACGCGAGGACGGTCGGCCGCGACGGGGTGATCGCGTTCAACGACGTGCTCCGCGCCGCCGACAACGCCGGCCTGGACGTGGCCGCCATCCTGATCCTGTCCGCGGAGAACGCGGGCTGGGAGGCGGACGCCCGGCGGCACGCACGCGGGGCCGTCCTGGTCGATCCGGGCGTGACCATGAAGCAACTCTTCCGCACGCTCAACGAACTCCTGCCCGACGAAACACCGGCGTAACAAAGAAGAGGAGCCGCAGACGACGCAGACGGACGCAGATCAAGACCGCAGACAAGAGT
>CANLGS010000214.1 GCA_947490035.1 Gemmataceae bacterium | reverse complement strand
GCGTTACGCCCTGCTGGTCGTGTTGTTGGTCGCAGCGCAATACATCGCCGCGCAGCCGAAGTACGCCGACCCCGAGTTGAAGCCGAAGGACCGAGCGCACTGGTCGTTCGTACCGCCGAAGCGCCCGGACGTGCCCGCGTTCCGCAACCCCAAGCTCCCAATCCGCAACCCGATCGACGCCTTCGTGCGCGCCAAACTGGTCGAGAAGGGCATCGCGCCTTCACTCGAGGCCGACAAGCTCACGCTGCTGCGCCGCGTCACGCTCGACCTCACCGGCCTGCCGCCCACGCCCGCGGAGGTCGATGCGTTCCTGAAGGACTCCGCAGCCGACGCTTACGAAAAGGTCGTGGACCGGTTGCTGGCGAGTCCGCACTTCGGCGAGCGGTGGGCGACGCACTGGCTCGACGTGGTGCGCTTCGCGGAGAGCAACGGTTACGAGATCGACTCCGAGCGGCCGCACGCGTGGCGCTACCGCGACTACGTCGTGAAGGCGTTCAACGACGACAAGCCCTACGATCAGTTCGTGAAGGAGCAGATCGCCGGCGACGAACTCGCGGGTAAGGACGCGAAGGCCAAACCGGAACTGCTCATCGCGACGGGCCTGCACCGCTGCGGCCCGGCTCACCTCGTCAGCGGCAACCTCGACTCGGAAGTGCTGCGCCAGGAAGTGCTCACCGAGATGGTGAACGGCATCGGCTCGACGTTCCTCGGCCTCACGTTCGCCTGCACGCGCTGTCACGACCACAAGTTCGACGCGCTCTCCGCCGGCGACTACTACCGCCTGCAAGCCTACTTCGCGAACGCCAAATACGCCGATGTCGATTTCGCCACCCAGGACGAACGCGACGCGCGCAAGAAGCAGGCCGACGACCTCACCGCGAAGACGGCCCCGCTCAAGAAGCAGATCGCGGACCTCGACGCGCCGGTGCGCGCGACGCTCGCGAAGGCGAAGCGCGAGAAACTGGAGCCGAAGTACCAGGACGCGCTCGAGACGCCGGCCGACAAGCGGACCGCGGAGCAGAAGACGCTCGCCGCGCACGCGAACACGCTCACGCAGATCCGCTGGGACGAAATCCTCGCCGCGATGCCGCCGGGCGACCTCGCGAAGCGGACCAAGTTCCGCGAGCAGTTGCACGCGCTCGACGCGCAGATGCCCGCGACGACACCGGCGGCGTGGGCGATCGGGGACACCGGCACCGCGAAGACGTTCGTGCTGCGCCGCGGCGAGACGAGTCAGAAGACGTTGGAGGTTCAACCCGGCCTGCCGCGCGTGCTGACGACGACTGACGTGCCGGCACCCAAGACGCGGCGCGAACTCGCGGACTGGCTCACCAAGCCCGACCACCCGCTGACGGCCCGCGTCATCGTGAACCGCCTGTGGCAGCACCATTTCGGCCGCGGCATCACCACGACGCCCAACGATTTCGGGCGTCGTGGTGATGCGCCGACAAATCCTGAGTTACTGGACTGGCTGGCGTGCGAACTAGTGAACCCCGACCGTAAGGGAGGGGGTGGGCAGCCCTGGTCCCTGAAGCACATCCACAGGTTGATCGTGACAAGCGCCACCTACCGCCAAGTTGCAACAGGTGACACTGGCGCGAAGCTCGACCCCGACAACAAACTGCTCTGGAAGATGAACCTGCGGCGGCTCGAAGCGGAAGCGATCCGCGACTCCGTGCTCACCGCGGCCGGCACGCTGAACCGGCAGGTCGGCGGGCGGTCCGTGAAGGTGCCGCTCGAACCCGAAGTGTACGACCTCATCTTCACCGAGGGCGAGCCTGATGGCTTGTGGCCGGTCACGCCCGACGCGAAGCAGCACACGCGGCGCTCGGTGTACCTGTTCAACAAGCGGAACGTGCGGCACCCAATGCTCGAAGCGTTCGACCAACCGGACACGCTCAACGCGTGCGCCGTGCGCTCGGTCAGCACGTTCGCCCCGCAAGCGCTGATTCTGATGAATAGCCCGTTCGTGCATTCGCAGGCGCAGGCGATGGCAATCTCGCTCGTGAAGGAAACCGGAGACACCGACAAGCAACTGAACGCGCTGTACCGTCGCGCGGTGGGCCGCGTTCCGAACGCGACCGAGCGCAAGCTCGCGACCGACTTCATGAAGGATCAAGCCGCGACGGTCCGCGAGCGGCTGAAGGCGAAGTTGCCCGTCGGCATCGACGCGACCGCGCTTCCGGCGGGCGCGGATGTGGCGCACGCCCGCGCGCTCGCGGACCTGTGCGTGGTGCTGTTCAACACGCACGAGTTCGTGTACATCCCGTGATTGGCTTCCGGGTAGGTGCCGCTTGCCGAGCGGCACGGTTGCCCAACGCGGCGAGCTACAACGGCGTTCGCGTTGCGCCGATGCGGGCTAGCCCGTGCCGCTCGGCAAGCGGCACCTACCAATTCACTCGATCACGAACGTGGCGAGTTTGTCCACGTTTACCTGATCGGGCGGGTAGTCTTTGCGGGCCGGCATCTTCGGGTACACTTCCGGGAACGCGTACCTCCCCGACGGCCATTCCAGCGGCCAGTCGTCCGGCAACTCCGACGCGGTGAACCGCTGCTCGACGCCCGGCGGCACCTTGCGCCCGTCCGCGGCGCGAAGCGGCGTGCCCACCAGCACACGCGGCCCATTGGGTTCGGTCGGCAGTGCCTTCGTGGATACCACCGACGACACGTTGAAGAACTGGTGGTGCAAGCCGTCGCGGTCGGTCGCGAAGCGTTCCACCATGCGCCGCATGAGCAGCGACATCCGGTCGCGGTCGAGTGGGTGAACCAGGTCCATCTTCGGCGCTACGAAGGCGACGCGCGTGATCCACCCCGGCCGCCACTGGTGAGGGAGAAACACCTTGCTCAACCCGCGTGCGACCGGGCCGAACATCTTGTTTTCGCCCGGTGCCAGCACGTCGAACAGGTCGCGGACGATCTGCCGGTTGTCGTCGTACATGCCTACACCGCCCGCGAGCAGCATCGTCACATCGACCAACACGATCAGCGACGTGCAGGAGCGGAACGCCGCTATCGTCGGCACCACCACCTGCTCGACGTACAAGTTGTAGCGGTGCGAAAACGACTCGAAGAGTTCGGTGCCGTTCCGCCGCAGGTCGGCGGGCAGCGGGCAGAACTGGTTCTCGGTATCGATGCCGCAGTGCCGCGCCTCCGCGAGGACTTCCGGCGCCGCCGGGCGCGCCGGCTGTCCCTTCAGATCGAGCAGAAACGTGGACGGGGTGATGAGCGGCTTGAAGCTCAGGATCAGGTTCGCGAGCGCGAGGCGGTACGCGGAGAGCAGTTCCTTCTCGGTCACGCCGGGCCTCTTGATGGCCTCTTGGAACGCGGCCGAGCAGGTGCGATAGGTGGTGTCGTTCACGAACAGATTCAGCATCCGCTCGGACCAGCCGGTGAAGTCGCGGCCGAGCATCCCGGCGTCGGCGATGCGCTCGCCCGGCAGGTCGTACAACTTCAGCAGGCAGTCGCTGAACCTCCAGTCCGAGCGCTCGAACTGACACACGAACTGCGCGCGGTCGGTGGTCTTCGAGGGCCAGCGGCCGTAGTTCACGAGCGCGTCGCGGTGACCGCTGTAGTTGAACGCGGCCCACCCGCGGTCCGGCTCGTGGACGGTGAAACGCCGGAGTTGCGTGCCCGGCTTGCCGAGCGGGAAGCGGTCCGCGTCGTGGTCTTGCAGGTGGTTGATGAGCGACGTGAGCAGCACCGTCTTGCCGGCGCTGTACAGGCCGACCACGCCGACGCGGGCCTCGGTCGTCTTGACACGGAAGATGCTCATTTCCGTCCCCGCGCGTGCGATAGGGTGTCACCCATGAGTGGTATTCGCTCCTCGCGGGCCGAACATTGTTGCATCACTTGTGCGCCGGCGCGCCTTTGCCGGGCGTGAACGACACCAGCTCACGCGTGCCGCCGTACTCCATCTTCACCACTCCCACACCGGGCGCGTACCACGTGGCGATGGTCTGGATCGTCTTCCCGTCGGTCCCGACGCTCGTCTGGTCGATGCGGAGGGCGTTGAATTTGCCGGCGGGCACGCTCACTTCTTCCACCCCGCCGGCGACCAGCGTGTAGTCGCACTGCTTCTCGCCGTCGAGTGCCATCGGGCACTCCCACTTGTCGCCTTTCGCGCCCGGCACCTTCAACACTGGCGTCGGCGGCTCCACCTTGCGGTTGAAGTTCGACACCTCGCGCAGCCCGCCCTTGCTCACCTCCATCGTGTGCGAGTGCTGCGAACCCTTGCCGTCGCGGTGGCGCAGGTTCACCGAGACGCGCGAGACGCCGTCCTTCTCTTCGACCTTCGCCACGAAGTATGTGTAGGTGGTGCCGCCGTCCCGGTAGACCCACTCGGCCCCGACCTGCGTGGGATAGTAGAGGTGCGCCTTCGGGAACAGGTGTTCGGGCACCGGGGACGCGGCGAGCGGGGTCGCGCACGCGGTGAGCAGAACGGCGAGCAGGCGCGACATGGCTGTTCCCGGCGGTGGCGCGGAGGGCGAACACCGTAAGATACTGGTTCGCACGCTTCAACTGCAAGGGGCACTCGTATGTCCGCCCTCGGCGTCACCCACCTCGACCATTGTTCGGTTCTGATCACAGACCTGGCGCGCGCCCGCGCGTTCTATGTGGGCGTGCTGGGGTTGACAGAGATTCCCAAGCCCAAGACGTTCGACTTCGTCGCGCTGTGGTTTCAACTCGCGGACGGCCAAACGCTCCATCTATTGCAGAAGCCGTGCGCCGACACGCGAAGCCCGCGACACTTCGCCCTTCGCGTGCCGGACATCGCCGCGGCGCGCGACCATTTCCGACGGCACGGCGTCGAGATGCAGGAGACCGGGCCGATCCCGCACTGCGACCGGTTCTTCGTCAGCGACCCGGACGGGAACCGCATCGAGGTGATTCAGTGGCTCAAACCCTACGACCCGGCCGCGAGCGGTGCGGTTGTCTTGGATTGACCGTGGCCGGTGAACTCGCGCCCGAGCAAACATTTCGGGTGCGGAGTGAACTCGTCAAATCCAGGCGTCTGTAAACGAATCGGTACACGCTTCGCAACACCTTACACATCCTCGCCCACTGTCTACTTGCATTTCGGCTGACAGTTGAATTCTTCGCCCGGACCTGAAACCGGCGCGAAAGTTGAGACGAGGGCTGCGCAATGGTGGCACCTTTCCTGCGCGACGTGACGCCTGAGTCGTCCGACCTGGTCTGCGTCTGCTGCAACTGCCGACGCGAGCGGACCGCCGCGGAGGAGTGGCGGGACCACACGCCGGTCGCCGGCGAGCGGCTCACGCACGGCATCTGCCCGGCGTGCTTGTACGCCCTCTACCCGGACCTCGCACCGCTCGTTCATCCCCATTCGTGACTTCTCTGCGTTCAGCCTGAACGCGCAACTTCCACCGCCACCGGGTACAATGCGTGTACCCCTGTTCCGTAGGTGGCGCACTCATGATCGAAGACCCAATTCCGCCCGTCAGCGACCAGACGCCGGACCCGCGCGACCCCGCCGCGAAGGCGCGCGAGTTCCCCACCACGCCCGGCGTGTACCTCATGAAGGACGGCGGCGGGAACGTCATCTACGTCGGTAAGGCCAAAAACCTCCGCAGCCGCGCGTCGTCGTACTTCAACAAAGAAGCCGTGAACGACGCCCGCATCCGCGACTGGATGCCGCTGGTCAAGGACGTGGACTTCATCGAGACGACCGACGCGATTCAAGCCGTGTTCGTCGAAGCCCGGATGATTAAAGACCTGCGGCCGAAGTTCAACAAGGAACTCAAGGACGACAAGACCTTCCCCTACCTCCAGATTCGCACGCGAGAAGAATTTCCACGCGTCGAGATCACGCGCAAGCCGCGGCGCAAGGGCGTCCGGCTCTACGGGCCGTTCACGACCACCAAGCCGCTCCGGATCGCGGTGGATGTCCTTCAGAGGCTGTTGCAGTTTCGCACGTGTACGCTCGACATCAAGTCCGGCGAGGACCGGTGGAAGTGGTTCCGCCCGTGCCTGCTGCACAGCATCCGCCGTTGCACCGCACCGTGCAATCTCCGCGTCTCGCGCGACGACTACCGCGCGCAGATCAAGAAGCTCATCTTCATCCTCGAAGGCAAGACGGCGAAGCTGATCCGCCGGATGGAACAGCAGATGACCGTCGCGAGTGAGGAACTGAACTTCGAGAAGGCGCGGCGTATTCGCGACGAGATCACCGCGATCCAGAAGCTCGACATGCGCGGCGACACCAACCGCGACGTGCAACCGGAGGTGTTCCCCATCGACCCGAAGAAGGGATTGCTCGCGTTGAAGAAGGTACTCGGCCTCGCAACCACGCCGCGAACGATCGAAGGAATGGACATCGCGCACCTGAGCGGGCAGGACACGGTCGCGTCACTCGTCTCCTTCCTTGATGGCATTCCGTTCAAGCCGGGCTACCGGCGGTTCAAGATCAAGTCGGTGCAGGGCGTGGACGACTTCGCGAGCATGCGCGAGGTGGTGACGCGGCGCTTCCGCCGGCTGCGCGACGAGGACGAGGTGTTCCCCGACATCCTGCTCATCGACGGCGGGAAGGGGCAATTGAACGCGGCCGTGGAAGCATTCCAGGCGCTGGGCATCACACCGCCGTGCCTGATTTCGCTGGCGAAGCAGGAGGAAGAAATCTTCCGGCCCGGCGAAGCGGAGTCGATCAAACTGAGCAAGCACAACGCCGCGCTGCGGCTGTTGCAGTACGTCCGCGACGAGTCGCACCGGTTCGCGCAGCACTACCACCACATGCTGAGGCGGAAGCGGTTCACGGGAGAGTGACCTGCCTTTGACTTCTCTTGGCTTTGTGGCACAGACATTCCTGTCTGTGTGTCTGCACCTGTCAAGCGCGCAGACAGGAATGTCTGTGCCACAAGATGAAGATGGTGGGACGGCGCCAAGCCTGTTGAACCCCATTAGAAATGTCCGGTGTTAACTCGATAGAAGTGTCCTCCTCACTCAGGCCGAGG
>CANLGS010000213.1 GCA_947490035.1 Gemmataceae bacterium | reverse complement strand
GGTGCTGGCGGCCGACGGCGACTGGCGGCCGCTCGGCGCGCCCAACGATCCGCCCCCGACCGTCGTGCCGGCCGGCGCGCCGGGGCTGTTGCCGCCGTCACTGCGCGCGCACGCCCCGAAGGACGACGGAGCAATCTGGCTGCCGGCCCGAGCGCCGGCGCCGACCGTGCTTCAAACGGGCGCGCGCGAACCCGCGCCGGCCGTGCCGCCCGTCGGACCCGTCCCGCTGCCGCTGCCGCCGATGGAAATGCCGGAACCGGTCGGGCCGCGCGTCGGCGGCGTCGGCCCGCTCCCCGCGATCCCGGAGTTGCCCGACGGCCCGCCGCTACCGCCCGCGACTGCCGAACCGCCGGTGGCGCGCGCGGTCCCGCAGGTGCCCGCGAAGCAACCCGATCCGCCCGCGAAGCGACCGGACGCGGTTCCGCCGCCGCGCCCCGCCGACCCGCCGAAGATGGTGACGCCGCTGACGCCGCCGGACTTACTTCCCAACGGGGAGGGCGCGAACCCGCTGCCCACGCCGCGCCCGTTAGACCCGCGCCCCGCCGACCCGCGCCCGGTAGACCTGCGGCCGGAGTTGCCGCCCGCGCCGTCCGAGCTGATGTACCCGGCTGGCGCGCTCGACGTGCCCAAACACGGCGTGTTCGGCTCGCCCCCGATTCGGCTCTCGCGCGATTACTCCTCGATTCACGACTTAACGAGCCACGGCTCGCACGACACGCGCATCACCGACGAGGGCGCGGCCGGGCCGATGAACCGCTACTTCGTGCGCGGCGAATACCTCCAGTGGTGGCTGCCCGGCTTCGCGACGCCGGTCCTCGGGACGACCAACGCGAACACCGCCCTGAACGGCTACCTCGGCGAACCGGGCACGACCGCCCTTCTCGGGCCGGGCGCGTTCATCGACAGCGCGCGCAGCGGCGTCCGCGTCCGAGCCGGAATGTGGCTCAACGAAGAGCAGTCGTGCGGCATCGACGGCGGGTTCTTCTTCCTGGGCAAGCGCTGCGAGTCCGCGGCGTTCGGCTCCGACCGGTTCCCGCTCATCACGCGCCCGATCTTCGCGCCCAATCTGGTGCCCGGCACGAACACGCCGATCGGCGAGAACGGCGAGGCGGTCGCGGTGCCGGGAATCTTGCGCGGCACGCTCACCGTACAGGGCGACAGCCAACTGTGGGGCGCGGACGTGAACGCCCGCTGGTGCTGGAAGAACACGTGCGACTCGCGGTCGGAGGTGTTCGCGGGCTACCGGCATTTGAACCTGCGCGAGAGCCTCACGTTCACGGAGAACATCACCGTGATCGGACCGGGCGGCAACCGGGTCGTCATCACGGACCCGCTCGGCACGCGGATCGTGGTGCGCGACAGTTTCACGACGCGGAACCAGTTCCACGGCGGTCAGATCGGCGCGAACTACGAGCGCCGGTGGGGCCGGTGGAGCGTGGACGCACGCGGCTCGGTCGCGCTCGGGGCGACGCACCAGGTGTTGGAGATTGACGGTATCCAGACGCGTCAGCAACCGGGCGGCGCGGCGCCGATGTCGTTCCGCGGCGGGCTGCTCGCGGCCGGGCCGAACCTGGGCCGGTTCGAGCGCGACCGGTTCGGCGTGGCGCCGGAGTTCACGCTCAACGTCGGGTACGCGGTCACGCCGAACCTGCGCGTGTTCGCCGGGTACAACTTCCTCTACTGGTCGAACGTGATCCGTCCGGGCGACCAGATCGACCACGTGGTCGATCTCACCTTCGTGCCGAACGCACTGCCGGCGGGCTTCTCCGGACAATACCGCCCGCGACCCTTGTTCAAGGAGTCCGGGCTGGCGATCAACGGCATTCAGTTCGGCGTAGACTGGCGCTGGTAGGTTTGGTGAACCGCGACCGTGAGGGAGCGGGTGGGCAAATGTGTCGGCCACCCGCTCCCTCACGGTCGCGGTTCACCAGGATCGGCCACCCGCTCCCTCACGGTCGCGGTTCACCTCCACCCCAAACTTCCCCTTTTCCCAGAACGCGGTTCGCGTTACACCACTCGCGCGCGGCGCAAGTTCCGCACGCCGCCGCGTTTCCTGTCAGACCACAAGCGCCCGCACCGCTGTTTCCCGAGGTATCCAACCATGACCGAACGACTGCTGAAGGTGCTGCCCCTCGGCGTGTTCGGCTCGCTCGCATTCACGCTCGTCGGCATTAATACCGCGCCGGCCCAGGAGCCGATTCCGCTGTACGCGCCCGGCCAACAGCCACTGCCCGGTCCGCGGGTCGCGCCGCTCCCGGCGCTGCCGATCGGCGGGCGGGCGCCGGCCGCACAACCCGACCCAGTGCCCCTGCCGCTGCCTATCCCCGGCCAGCCGGTGCAGCCGGCGCAGGGCGACGGCATCGAAGTGCTGGCGCGCGGGCCGGTTCACGAGGCGTTCGCATCGACCGCGGAAGCGCCGGTCGCGTCGCCGGTCGTGGCGAAGCAACCGCCCGAACCGATTGAAGAACTGCCGCCGGATCAGAAGCCGGCCGGCGACAACGTGCAGTGGATTCCCGGCTACTGGAGTTGGGACGAAGAGGGCAGCCAGTTCATCTGGATCAGCGGGTTCTGGCGCCAGCCGCCTCCGGGGCGCGCGTGGATTCCCGGCGCCTGGCGCGAAGTGAAAGGCGGCTGGCAGTACGTTCCCGGCTTCTGGCAGGAACTCGCCCCGCGTCAGCCGCAGCAACCGCAGCAACCGCTCGCGCAGGTTCAGCCGGAAATCGAGTACCTGCCGCAACCGCCGCAGTCGCTCGAAATCGGGCCGAGCAACGCGGCGCCCTCGATCACGAGCGTGTACGTGCCCGGTTCGTGGGTGTGGCGCGGCAAGTACTTCTGGCGGCCGGGAGTGTGGGTCGAGCACCGCGCCGACTGGGTGTGGGCGCCGGCCCGCTACCACTGGACCCCGGCCGGGTACGTGTTCTGCGACGGCTACTGGGACTACCCGCTCTCCACGCGCGGCGTACTGTTCGCGCCGGTCGTCGTCTCGCACGCGGTGTACACGCGGGACGGGTTCGTCTACACGCCGGTGTACGTGGTCAGCGAGCCGTGCATGACGGGCGCGCTGTTCGTGCGCCGCGGACACGGGAACTACTACTTCGGCGACTACTTCGAGCCGCGCTACGCCACGGTCGGTTACTCCGCGTGGTGCGGAAGCGTGGGCCGCAACGGGTTCGCCGTCGGGTACGGCGTCGGTCGCTCGTGGGGCTACGACCCGCTCTGGAGCCATTACTCGGTCGCGTACCGCGACAACCCGCGCTGGCACGGCGGCGTGAACGACTTGTACGCGGGGCGGTATCGCGGCGACATCGCGCGCCCGCCGGTCACGCTGGTTCAGCAGAACACGACCATCAACAACATCACGCGGACGAACATCACCAACGTGACGAACAACATCACGGTGGTGAACGGCGCCCCGACGGTGGGCAACCGCGACGTGTCGAACGTGGCGATGGTGGCGCCGCTGAGGGTCGCGCCCGACCTGACGCGAACGAAGTTCGTGCCGGTGAGCGCCGAGAGCCAGCGCACCGAGGCGACCGCCGCGAAACAGATTCGCGACGTGGGCGCGCAGCGGACGAAGCTCGAAACCGCGGTGGTAAACCAGCCGCGCACGATGGGGGCGCCTGGCGCGCAAATGATCGGGCCGCAGCCGCAGACCATCAAACTGGATGTGCCGAAGACCGCCGCGGCGCGGGCCGCGATCAGCACGGAGGAACACAAGGCGCCGCCGCCGGACCCGCTGCGCGGCGCGAAGGTCGATCCGCCGAAGGGCAACCCGCCGAAGGTGAACCCGCCGGTGACCCCGATCACGCCCCCAGTGGTCGCTCCGAAGGTGAACCCACCGGTGACGCAACCGCCGGTCAACCCGCTGCCGAAGGCGGACCCGAAGCCGGTCGTGAACCCGCCGGTCGTCGAGCCGAAGGTCGAGCCGAAGCCGGTGGTACTTCCGCCCGTCGCGCCGAAAGTGAACCCGCCGGCGCAACCGGTGCTCCCGCCGGTGGCGCCGAAGGTCGAGCCGAAACCGCCCGTGACTCCGCTCGTTCCGCGGGTTGATCCGAAGCCGGTCGCGCCGCCGGTCGTTCAACCGAAGCCGCCGGTCCTTCCGCCGGTGGCGCCGAGGGTGAACCCGCCGGTTGCGCCGCCGCCCGTCCCGCCGAAGCCGGCCGTGGTCGCGCCCCCTGTGGCTCAACCGCAGCCAAAGCCGCCGGTGATCGCGCCGCCGGTGATCGCGCCCCCGGCTCCGCAGCCGCCCAAGCCGGTTGCTGTGGTGCCCCCCGTGGTTCAACCGACGCCGAAACCGGTGGTGGTCGCGCCTCCGGTGCCGCGCCCGCAGCCGGCGCCGGTGGCAGTCGCACCTGTCGCACCTGTCGTTCAGTCGCAGCCGGTCGCGGTCGCGGTTGCGCCGCCCGCGCAGCCGCGACCGGCTGCGGCGCCTCCGGCCGCGCCGCCGGTGAAGGTCGTTCAGCCGACCAAGCCGCCGGCCGCACCGCCGCAACCGGCCCCGCCCGGTAAGCCCGCGAAGAAGTCTCGCGAGGAGTAGTGGAGTGTTCTTCTCTTGCCCTCTCCCCTTGCGGGAGAGGGTGGCCGCGCTTCGCGGACGGGTGAGGGGTGCCGGGCCAAGCGCACCACGCGAAGCCGTCTTGATATGCGAACCCTACCCCTCACCCGTCCGGCGAAGTGCCGGCCACCCTCTCCCGCAAGGGGAGAGGGCAAAAACCAAAGACACGCTTCCGGCTCGCACGTCACTTCTTCTTCGGCGGCCCGCCTTCCACCACCACCGTGATCGGCACGGCCGCGTAGGTCGGCACCGGGCGCAGGATCGCGTTGTTCCCGCCCTTCGGCACCGGCGCGGCGCTCTGGCCGCGAAGCACCAGCGTGTGGGTGCCCGGCGGCAGGTTCGCGGGGATGTCCACACTCACCTTGATCTCGGCGCTCCCCGCCGCCGCGGTGCCGACCGGCGCCGCCGGCTGGTTGTTCGCCGGCTTCGGGCCGAAGTTCGGTGCCGCGGAGATGACCGCGATCCCGTCCTTGAACGTCTCCTTTCGCGTCACCTTCAGCGTCACGTCGATCTTCCCGCCGGCCTTCGCCGCGAACGCCGTCTCGGTCGGCGTGAGCGTGAACGGCGAGTCCCCGCGAACCGCGAACGCCAACCCGTCGCCGCGATCCATGCGCGTAATCATCGGCGTGTTGGGAATCTGGTTCTGTTGAACGCCGACCGCCGGCCACGTCACCGTGAACGGCCGCACCGCGTGCTTCAACTCGCCCGCGGTCGCGGTGACCTTCACGAAGCCGTCGAGGTCCTCCGCGTCCTTGTCGGCGGTCAGCACGAGCGCGCCGCGCGTCTGCCCCGGCCCGATGAACTGCTTCGGGCACGTCACGCCGGGCGGCAGCTTGTCGGCGGTCAGTTCGATCGCGCCGTCGAAGCCGTCGAAGCGGAACACGAACACCGCGAACACCGCGCTGCTGCCCCGCGCGAGCGTGCCCGCGTCCGGCAGGTACTGCACCATCGGCATCACCGCGACGCGGAAGTCCGGCTTCTCCTTCGCGACCCGCAGCACGAACTGGTCGCGCACGCCGAACCGCACACCGGCCTCGCGCGTGGACACCATCACCTTGTACGTGCCGTCCGCGGGCACGACGAAGCGGTAGCGGCCGGGGTCGTCGGACTTGGTGTAGAACTGGTTCGGGCTGAGCGAGTCCGGCTCGTCGTCCTGTTCGGTAATCACCTTGCCCTTGTCGTCGGTGAGGAGGAAGTACGCATCGACCGGCGAGCCGATGCGCTCCGCGAACACTTCGAGGGTCCACACGTCGCCCTTCTTCGCGGCGAAGCTGTACCAGTGGCGGGCGTTCTTCTTCATCACGCGCCCCGCGACATCGCACGGCACCTGGACCGCCTGGGCGTCGGCCGCGGTGTTGTTCTTCGCGTTGTCGAGGACGAGCGGGTTCGCGCCCGCGAGCAGCGGGTGGCCGCCGGGTGAGGTCGGTTCGTGGAGGTCGATCATCGCGGCCGTCGGCGCGACGGACCACGAGGACACCGGTGCGGCCTTCGCCGCCGCGACCGGCGGGAACACCGCGGGCGCCCACGGCGCGGCCGTCGCCGTGAGCCGGTAGAAGTGGTCCGGGCCGCCGGTGGTGTACGCGAACTGCGACACGCGCACGACGTAATCGCCGTCGGTGGGCGCCTTGAATTCGAGGACCGCGTCGCCGCCGCGATAGCCGCGGTTCGACGCCAGCGGCTTGCCGTCCGGCCCGCTCACCATCAGGTCGGCCTGCATCCGGCTGTCGATGCTCGACGTGAGACAGTACACCACCACGTTCTGCCCGGCCTTCGCCTTGAAGCTGACGAAGTCCACGTCCGTCGGCGCGCTGATGACGCCGTTCACGGTCGTCTCGAGTTCGATCTTCTGCGCCTGCGGTACGTCGTTGTTCGGCTCGGTTTCGTTCACGTCGATCATGCCGGTGACGACGAACGCGCGCGGGTTGCTCAGGCCGCTCTTGCTGACGACGCGCACGTCGAAGGTGCCGTTGGCGTCCTTCGGCGCGGTCACCTTGAACTTGACCACCGCGGCCGGTTGGCCCTTCGGCGCCTTCGGATCGACGGTCGCCTTGCCGGCCGGTTCGGCGGTGAACCCCTTCGCGCTGAACAGCAGTTTCTCGTCGCCGTCGAAGCCCACACCGGAGAATGTGACATCGACCGTGCCGCCGGCCTTCGCTCCGGGCGGGAACACGGTGAGCAACTGCGGACCGGGCTGCGCACTGGCGGAGCTGGCCGCGAGGATGAGGGTGAAGGTGGCAACGATGCGGCGGAACATGGCGGCACTCCAGAAGGTGAGTGCAGCGTAATCGCGAAAGAAGGTGAGGGCAAGTTGCCGCTTGGGCGAACTGGAGACCAAAAGCAAAAGAGCCGCAGATGACGCAGAAGGACGCAGATCAAAACCAAAGGCTGCTTTTATCAGAACACAGTCTTTTGTCTTGATC
>CANLGS010000212.1 GCA_947490035.1 Gemmataceae bacterium | reverse complement strand
GAAGGAAATCGCCAGCGACGTGGTCTTCATGGCGAACCGCGAAGGTCTGACCGGGCACGCGGCGAGCGTCGAACTACGCGCCAACGACAACGGCCCGGCGGCGCGCCCCAAGCCGAAGCCGGACAAGGTTCCAGCCGTCGCGCCTGTTGCCAAGAAGTGAACCGTGAAAAGCATCCGTCCAAATATTCGGGCGATGGCCGGCTACGTTCCGGGCGAGCAACTCAACGACCCGGACATCGTCAAGCTCAACACGAACGAGAACCCGTACCCGCCCAGCCCGCGGGTCTTCGACGCGATCCGCGCCGCGCTCACCTCGAACAGCCTCCGCAAGTACCCGCAGCCGCTGGGAGATCGGTTTCGCGAAGCCGCAAGCGGCGTGCTTGGCGTGTCCCCTGATAGCATCCTCATTGGGAATGGCTCCGACGACATCCTCACCATCCTGACGCGCGCGTTCGTGCCCGAAGGTGGGCTGATCGTGTCGCCGACACCGAGTTACATCCTCTACAAGAGCCTCGCGGAGATTCAGGGCGCCCGCTTCGAGGCGGTGCCGTATGAAGCAGATTGGCAGCCCGACGTGGAGGCTTGGCCGCGCAGCGCGCACCTCTCGTTTCTCCCGAATCCGAATTCGCCTACCGGGACGGTGATTGATCCCGTCACAACCTTGCGACTGAGCAGTGCTGTGACTCCGCACCCGCTCGTCGTTGACGAAGCCTACGCGGATTTTGCGGACACTCCCGGCCATCTGTCGCTGGTGTCGGAGTGGCCCAACCTCATTATCACGCGCACGCTGAGCAAGTCGTACTCGCTCGCGGGCATCCGCTTCGGGTTCGCAATCGCGCAACCGGAAGTGGTTCGCGAACTCGTGAAGGTGAAGGACTCCTACAACTGCGACGTGTTGAGCCTCGCCGCCGCGACCGCCGCGATTGAGGATCAGGATTACTTCCGCGACGTGCGCGCGAAGATCATCGCCACCCGCGACCGCATGGCAACAGCACTCGCGGCGCTGGGCTTCGACGTGACGCCGAGCCACGCGAACTTCGTGTGGTGCCGGCGTGCGGACCGCGACGTGAAGCCGATCTACGAGGAGTTGAAGCGGCGGAAGATTCTGGTCCGCTACATGAGCTACGCGACCGGCCCGGTCGGCGCGCCAGATGGTGCGTATGCCGGACTGCGAATCACGGTCGGCACCGACGCGGAGATCGACAAACTGCTCGCGGAACTGAAAGCAATCCTCTGATGGCACGCACCGCACGCATCGAACGCAAGACGGCCGAGACGGAGATCGACCTCGCGCTGAACCTCGACGGCACCGGCGCGTCGGAGCTACGCACCGGCGTCGGCTTCTTCGATCACATGCTCACGCACATCGCGAAACACGGCCTCTTCGACCTCAATGTGACGTGCAAGGGCGATACGCACATCGACGCGCACCACACCGTCGAGGATGTCGGCATCTGCTTTGGGAAAGCGCTCGTGCAGGCTCTCGGCGACAAAGCCGGTATCCGGCGGTTCGGGGACTCCACGCTGCCGATGGACGACACGCTCGCGACGGCCGCGGTCGATCTGAGCGGCCGGCCGTACCTCGTGTGGCGCGCCGATGTGCCGCTGGAAACGCTCGGCACGTTCTCGTCGCAACTGGCCGAAGAGTTCTGGCGGGCCGCGAGTTCCGCGGGCGTTTTCAACCTGCACGTGATGTTGCACCACGGGCGGAACACGCACCACATCGTGGAAGCGATCTTCAAGGCGTGCGCCCGCGCGTTGCGCGCCGCGGTGGAGCCGGACCCGCGCGCCAGCGGCGTGCCGTCCACGAAGGGCGTTCTCTAGCCCGCACCGCGAACGCTTCTATACTCACGTCTTCAGCCGACGCGGTGCAGGTTGCACCAGTTGTAGCGACCGCACGAATCGGGCATTCCAAGTAAGACCGGAAAGCGCTTCCGTGCGCCGCGTGGGGCAGATACACTCCCGACAGTGAGGGCATGGACATGGCCGACGAAACCAAGCAAAAGAAACCGCGTGCGAAGCTAGCACCTAAGCCACCGAAGTCGGTCCAGGAACTCGTGCTGCACGCGCTCGCCACGGCCGCGACGAAGCCGAACGCGAGTTGGAAAGGCGCGACCCCGGCGGCCCTGTTCAGCACGAAGGAAGACAACCACGAAGCGGCGATCGCGGAGTGCACGAAGGCGAATGAACCGCTCCTCACGCAGGCCGGCAAAACGGGCGCGCTGACCGCCACCGGATTCGTGCGGTTGCTCGAACTGTCTCCACCCGCGGAGGTCGTCGCGCGGGTGAACGGGTACGCAGCGACCTTGCCCGCGGCCGGGCGCGAGGAACTGCGTTCCGCGCTGAATCGTCGAACGTCCGGCCCGAACGCGGAAGTATTCTCAGCCGCTCTCATCGCGCTTGATGCGGAAGCAGAGCGCGCAGCGAACGAACGGGCGAAGCGAGCGGCGCAGTCCGAACTCCAGCGCTCGCGCGATTCACTCGCGCTGTATCGGTCGGCGGTCGCGCGACTGGAGCGCGAGCGTGCGATGCACCAAGCCATGATCGACGGGTTGGTGGTTACAGTCGCCAAGATGGAAGCCGCAATTGAAGCGCCAGACGCGACCGCGGACGATGAACCGCCCGCGACGCTCCCTCAGCCGAACGCGAAACCCGCGACGAAGTCAACAGGCACTGCGCCGGAACCTCGAACGGACGAGGAGAAGGACTTCCGCCGGTATACCGCGGAACGGCTCGCGTCGGCTTGGCGCGACGCTTGGGACGAGAAGAAGGACGAGGGGCGCGACTACCTCGAAACCGCCATCTGGAATATCCGCGGTATGAAGATGATCGGCGAAGCAGGGGCGAAGGTCGCGTTCGACGGCCGGTTGCACGAGTGCGGCGCGCCGGTGTTCACCAACGGGGCGGTGCGCGTCGTGCGCCCCGGTTGGCTGTTGAAAGTGGATGACGAAGATTACGTCGCGCTCAAAGCGGCAGTCGAAAAGGCGTGAGGTGGGCAATGTCGGAACGAGTCTTCTGCGTTGACTTCGGGGCTGCCTACACGAAGGTCGCTCTTCGCACGGCGGCCCAAGAAACGGCCAACCTCGTGTCCTTCACCACGTCCGCGCGCGACTTCTGGGCGCCGACCGTCGTCGCGGCCGACTGGAGCAGCGGACGCCAGAAGCCCGACCTCGAATACGGCGAGAAGGCTGCGGGCATCAAGCCCGGCGGCAAGATCGCGGTGTACTCGAACTTCAAGAAGGACTTGTTCGCACCGCCCGAAGTTGAAGCGCCCGGCGCGCACCCGCTCGACGCCCTCCTCCAGTCCGAAGAGTTCGAGGCGCTGGCCGCCAAGTACAGCGTGCTGCCCGCTTGGGTCGCCGGACTGCGCACGATGGTCGGCTCCGCGAAGGCCATGTTCGGCGCGGGCGGGGATCGCCCCGCGTCCGCCGGAGTCAGCAAACAGGAGCGGGCGAAGAACGTCGTCTACTACTATTTTGAGTGGCTCCGCGAGCGGGTGATGGAAGCCTGCGAGAAACTGCCGCACACCGCACTGGACTACAAGAGCATTCCGCTGCGCGTCGCCGTGCCGGTCCTCGGCACCGGGACCGATCTCGACCAACACCCCGGCTGCCAGCGGTTGCGAGAGGCACTCAGCCTGACCAAGTGGAAGCTCGACGGGCGGTTGTTCGTGGCCGAACCCGAATCCAACGCGGTCGGCGTGTTGACGAAAGCCGCGAACGCGCTGACCCGAAAGAAACAGGTCAACCTCGGCGAAATGTTCAGCAAAGGGCCGCTCGTCACGGTGTTGAAAGGCGACGCCTACCATCCTACCTATCGCGCACTCGTCATCGACGTGGGCGCGTTCACCACCGACTTCGCGGCCCTCACCGTCGATACCGGGGGAAAGCCCGCGGACTCGTCTGCCGGCGCGGGCTTCGGGATCGTCCAGCACTCCGTCGAACATGGCGTGACGAACCTCGACGCGGCGGTACGTGGCGCGCTGCCCGAAGACAAGCGCGCGGCGCTCGACGGACTCTCCCGACGCGATTTCTCGGCGTTCCAGGTGAGCGCCTACACCGACGAAACCGGCTACCGGCTTCCCGATCGGCGCGTCCTCGGCGGCGACGCCGACCGCGACGCGGTCCGATCTGGTCTTTCCGACTTCGCGAGGCGGCTCACCGACGAAACCGCCGCGTTCTGCCAGCAGCTCGGCCCAGCGTCGATGCAAGAGTTGATCCTGACGGGCGGCGGTAGCAGCATCCCCGCGGTTCGCGACGCGCTCATCGCGGCCGCAGCACAGGCACCCGGCGGCACGTTCGTGAAGACGCACGCGCCCGGCCTGAAGAAGTCGAAAGCCGGCCCGCCGGTCGATCCGCTCGACGACAAACTCGCCCGCGGCGGCAGCGCGCTGGGCGGGGCAAGTATCTACTTCGAGAAGGCGTATTACTGACCGCGCCCGGCCGCGCGCGGGTTGGGTTTGCGTGCGGGGCGGTTCGGGCGTACCATTCGCTCTGGACGCCGGCGCGGTCCGCCGGGCGGTGCGAACACACTCCCCTATTCACCACCATGTCGTCACAACCCGTCACGTTCCCGTGCCCGTTCTGCACGCGCCGCATGGGCGTGCTCGCCGAACTGCTCGGGCGGCAGGTCCGCTGCCCGCACTGCAAACAAGTGGTCGTCGCGCCGGTCAACGCCGGCAACCCGCCCGCGCCCCCCGCACCCGCGCCGGTCGTCGTCGTGATGCCGCCGACGGAACCGGAACTGCGGCCATTCAACATACCGCCCAAGAAAGAGGGCGCCGACAGCATCCTCAGCGAGCCGGACGAGTCCGACGACGAGGTGTTCGGGTCGCAGCCGGGCGCGCGGCTCATCACGTTCCCGCTCGAACCCCTGCCCCCTGCCCCGCCCGAACCCGACACGGCCAACGCGACCGCACCGATTCCCGACGACCCGTTCGGCTTCGGCCAGAGGCCGAAACCGCCCGCACCCGTTCAGGTCACGCAACCGATGGTCACCGCGACCGTCTTCGACCTTCCGCCCAACGTGGCACCAGCACCGGCGCCCGCTCCTGCTCCCGCTCCGGCACCTGCCGCGGCGACGCAACTGCCGAACCCGTTCGGCGATTTCGACACGGGGGGAATGACGCCGTCGCTTCCGCAGAAGCCGGTGCCGGTGCCGGTCGCGAAGCCGCAAGCGGCGCCCCCGCCCCCGCGACCGGTTGCGCCGGCGCCAGTCGCTGTCGGGGGGAACCCGTTCGCCGACTTCGAGACCGACCCTTCAACCGTGCCGATGCCGGTCCCGGTTAAGTTCGAGAAGCCGACCATCGACTCGGCCGCGGAATTGCCCGACGAACTACCCGCACCGCCGCGCACGAAACAACGCGACGAAGACCCCGACGAGAAGCCCGCCCGCGCCGGACGGGCGCGCCCCGCGTCTTCCGATGGCGGTGGACTGAAGACCATCGCCCTTGTTGTGCTGGGCGGCTACGCGCTGCTCGCGACCGCGCTCGCGGTGTACGGGCTGTTCTTCAAGTCCGGCGGCGCGTCCGACACCGGGCACCCGCTGTCTACCATCCCCGACAACTTCGGTGAGTTCGACCCCGTCAGCCGGAAGAAGGTGAGCCGGGTCAACTTCGCGGTGGACGGCGAACTGCCCGCCGCGCAGCGCGCCCCGCTCGGCGGGAAAGTCGTCATCGGCCAACTTGAGGTGCAACCGCTGCGCGTCGAGAAGCGCGCCCTGCTCCTCAAGATCGAGGGGAGCGACCAGAAGGAAAAGCCCGTCACGACCAAGACCGCGCCGGCGCTGGTGCTGACGCTCGACATCAAGAACACCGGCGACCTGCCCATCTTCCCGGTAGACCCGGCGTTCACCCGCCGCGCGACCAAGGCCGACCAGCCGATCACGCGCCTCGTCGTCGGGCCGAAGGTGTACGCGGGCGGCGAGATCGAGTGGCCGCTGGCGAGCAAGTACAAGAAGAAGATCGAGGTGCAGCAGGCCAACGACGCGACCCCGCTGCGGCCGAACGAGAGCCGCGAGTACGTGGTGTTCACCGAGGGAAACCTGGAACTGGTGCGCACCGCGGAGGCCGCGAAGGAGCAGCTACAGTGGCGCGTGCAGGTGCGCCGCGGGCTGATCGAGTACAAGGGGAAGGACGTGCCCGTGACCGCGGTCATCGGCGTGGACTTCAAGGGCGCCGACATCCGGCTGCCGCAGTAAACCCCGCCCGCCACCTTCAGACGCGGCGAACCGCAAGCGCACTTCCGCTATCCTGTCAGATATGACTGACCGCGAGTTCGCACTCGACGTTGTTCGCACGCTCCAGAAGGCCGGGTTCGCGGCACTCTGGGCCGGCGGGTGCGTGCGCGACGAGCTGCTCGGCCTCACGCCGCACGACTACGATGTGGCGACCTCCGCGCGCCCGGAGCAACTGCGCCCGCTGTTCCGCAAGCGGAACGAGATCGGCGCGCACTTCGGCGTCGTTCAGGTCATAGGGCCGCGCGGCGACAACGGCGAGTGGCTCACGGTCGAAGTCGCGACGTTCCGCGCCGACGGCACCTACACCGACGGCCGGCGCCCGGACACGGTCACGTACTCGTCGCCGGAAGAGGACGCGAAGCGCCGCGACTTCACCATCAACGGCATGTTCTTCGACCCGCTGAAGGCCGAACTCATCGACTTCGTCGGCGGGCGCGCCGACCTCGACGCAAAGCTTCTCCGCGCCATCGGCGACCCAACCGAGCGTTTCACCGAGGACAAACTCCGCATCCTCCGCGCCGCGCGCATGGCGACGCGGTTCGCGCTGACAATCGACGCCGCGACGCACGCCGCCGCGAAGAAAATGGCCGCGCAGATACAGGTGGTGTCGGCGGAGCGGATCGCGGAGGAACTGCGGAAGTTGCTCGTTCACCCGAACCGCGCGCGCGGCCTGGAGTTGCTGCGCGAGTTGGGGTTGGTGTCGCCGATCCTGCCGGAAGTGCAAGCGGCAGACTTGTGG
>CANLGS010000211.1 GCA_947490035.1 Gemmataceae bacterium | reverse complement strand
TTGGGAAGCCGACGGGCCAGGTACTCTCGGAGTCCGGGTCGTCTACCAAGTTCCCGCCGCCCGACCTGCTGCTGTGGGGCGGCCCGCCGGTCACGTTCGCGCTGATCTACCTGCTGCTCGGCGCCCGCAAGGCCACCGTGGGCGAATGGCTCCGCCGCCGGAAGAAGTAGACAAAGAGTGTTCACCGCGGAGACCGCGGAGACCGGAGAGAATACAGGAGAGTTAAAAGCCGGGTGCCTTCAAACTCTCTCGGTCTTCTCTCTCCGGTCTCCGCGGTCTCCGCGGTGAACACTCTTCATTCCTGACTCAGCGCGGGCGTCCGGCTTCGGCCGCGATCGACGGGCGGCGCGCGGTGCCCAGCGCCGGCAGGTCGAGCGGGTTGCCAGGGTTCACCTGGCGGGCGCGGATCACCAGCACCCGCTGACGCGGCTGGCCGTTGGACTCCACGCCGAAGAGCGCGGCGCCGATCGTGTCCGACTGCTCCGCCTGCCAGCCGATGATGAGGTACTCGTTGCGCCCGAGCAGGACATCGAACCCGAGCGCCTGGTAGCGCGCGAGCGGTATCTCGTCGTGCTTCACCAGGGCGGTGACATCGGCGGACGCGCGGTAGTACTCCTGCCGCTCGCCGTGCTGAATCTGCGGCTCGCACGCCACCCGCACGCGGCGGTCGGGCGTCGCCTCCGGGCGCACCAGGATGCCGCACCGCGTCTGCTTCAGCGCGACCGTGGTGCGCTTGCCGGCGAGGTCCGCGAGCAGCGTGAACTCGCTTCGCTCGTTCGGCCCGCTGGTCGGCAGCACCTCTTCCTTGCGGGTCGCGAACGTCAGCCCGCGGCCGGCGAGCGTCTCGGAATCGGATTCGAGCAGCGCCTGAAATTTCGGCGGGAGCGTGCCCGCGAGGACGCCGGCGCGCAGCCCGTTCTCGCCCAAGAGGACGCGCGCCTCCGGCGACCCGACCGGCTGCGCGGCCGCCCACAGGTCGCGGTCGAGGAACCGGTCGCCGACCGGCCGTTCGAGGATGACGGATTCGAGGTAGACGCCTTCGACTTGTTGGACCGGCGCGAGCGACCGGGCGACGGGGCCGAGCGCCGGCCGGTCGCCGCGGGGCAGGCACCCGCCGGCGGTCGCCGCGCACGTCACCACGATCACCGGCCACGCCCACCGCATCGGTTCGCACGCCCTTCGGGAAAAGAATTCCCCGCGTGAATAGCCGCCGCGCGGCCCGGAATCAACCCCGCTAATACTTCGCCAACTCGCCGCCCTTGCCCAGTCCCAGCGCGTCCACCACCTGCTTCGCGCCCTCGCTCATGAACTTCAGCTCGCTGTTGACCGCGACGAACTGCCAGCCGTCGGCGACGCGCGACTTCGCTTCCTCGATGCTGAACGTGTGGATGCCGGCGGGCACGCCGATGCGCTTCGCGGCGGCGAGGATGTCCGCCAGCGCCTGCTTGAACGCCTCCGGCGACGGCGGCTTGCCGGTCGCGTCGCGCATGCTGGCGGCGAGGTCGTTGGGGCCGACGAACACCGCGTCGATGCCGGGCACGGAGTACACCGACTCGAAGTTCCGTACCGCGTCGATGTGTTCGCACTGGAGGACGATGAGCAGTTCGTCGTTGGCTTTGGCGTAGTAGTCGGCGGGGGTGGCGGCGAAGTTCAGCGCGTGGACGCTGCCGCCGACGCTCCGCGTGCCGAACGGCGGGTACAGGCACGCGCTGACCGCGTCGAGCGCCTCCTGCCGCGTGGTGACCATCGGCACGACGACGCCGTACCCGCCGTTGTCGAGGACGCGCTTGATGTGGTCGTGCCGGTTGGACGGCACGCGCACGAGCGGCACGCACCCGGCGTCCGCAATGGACGCGATCATGTGCGTGGTCGTTTCCACGTTGACGAGCGAGTGTTCGACATCGACGGTGAGCCAGTCGAACCCGGCGCGGGCGAGGAACCGCGCCGCGGTAATGCTGCCGAGCGACAGCCAGGTGCCGACGGCGGGCTTACCGGACTTCAGGAGCTTCTTGACGGGGTTGGTGCGCATGGGGTGGAGTCACTCGTAATGAGCGGGCAGGTAGCGGCTGTCGAGGTCGTCGCGAGTGGCCGGTTGGAGCGACGTTTCCGGGAACTCGAACTCCACCGGCGGGCTGTACCAGACCGGTTCGCGCGAGCGGTAGTACGGGACGTTGTCTTCACCCACCGGGCCGACGGTTGGGACTCAGCACCAACGGAGGCGCTGAATACTCGCCCAGCGCATCGTCAACAGCACTCAATGCCGCAACAGAAACTCGTTCAGGTTCAGCAGCGCGTGCTGCACGTCCTGAAGCCCGGTGGCGCGGTCCTTCGCGTTCGCCAGGTGTGTCGCCACCAGCGCATTCTCGCGCGCGGTCGGGCGGCGACACAGCGTCGCGAGGTAGATGCGCTCCACGATCCACGCGTCGTCCTTGCCGGCCTTCACCCACAGCGCGACGCGGCCGTCGGCCGACTTCACCTTCGCCAGCACGCCGGCGTTGTTCAGCATGTGCAGCACCTGCGGGAGCGCCGGGTCGTCCTCGCGGGCGCACTCGCAGATCACGTCGCGCACCGGCTTGCTGAACGCCGTCAGGAACGGGTGGTTCAGCGTGCCGTCGGGCAGCGCGATCGCGCGCGTGCCGGCCGGGTAGCCCTTGAACTTCTCCGGCACGCCGGTCGCGCCGCTGACCGCGTCCAGAATCTGCTCGGCGGTCAGCATCCGCACCGCCGCTTTCACGAAGTAGCGGTCGGGGTCGGCCGCGTTCGCGGACTGCTCCGGCGCTTCGCTCGCGAACTGGTACGTGTGCGAGTTCAGGACCACGCGCACCAGCGGCTTCAGCTTGTAGCCGCCTTTTACGAACTCGTTAGCAAGCGCGCTGAGCAGTTCCGGGTTGCTCGGCGGGTTGGTGTCTCGGAAGTCGTCCACCGGATCGACGATGCCCTTCCCGAGCAGGTGGAACCACACGCGGTTCGCCACCGACGGCGCGAAGAACTTGTTCTGCGGGCTAGTGAGCCAGTCGGCGAGGTGGTCGCGGCGGTCGGCGTCCGGCCCGGCGACCGGCGCGAGCCAGCCGAACGCCTGCGGCGGTTGCGGCTTCCGCGTGATCGGGTTGTTCAGCTCGCGGCCCGGTTGCGTGTAAACGACTTCGTCATCTAAACCGAACTGCGCGCCCTTCAGTTGCACACGGGCGAAGAACGCCGCGAGGCCGTAGTAGTCGGTTTGCGTGATGTTCTCGAACGGGTGGCTGTGGCACTTCGCGCACTGCATCCGCACGCCGAGGAACAGTTGCGCCGCGGCTTCGGCGGCGTCTTCCGGGGTGCGCGCGACGCGATAGAAGTTCGCGGCCGGTTTGTGCAGCGTGTTGCCGCTGCCGGTGAGCAGTTCGCGCGCGAGCGTTGTAACCGGCTTGTCGTCCGCGACGCTGCGCACCAGATAGCGGTGGAAGCTGTGAACGCCGCGCTCGCTGATCGTGACCGGGCTGCCGCGAAGCACGTCGGCCCACTTCAGCGCCCAGAAGTACCCGAACTCTTCGCGGTCGAGCAGCGCGTCGATCAGCTTCGCGCGCTTGTCCTTCTCCTTTGAATCGAGGAACTTTGCCGCTTCTTCGGGTGTGGGCAGCGTGCCGATGGCGTCGAGATACACGCGGCGCAGGAACACCTCGTCGCGGCACACCGCGGCCGGGAGGAGTTGCATCTCCTTCTGCTTCGCGAACACCGCCTGATCGATAAAGTTCTTCGGGTCGGGCGCGCGGAACGCGAACTGCGCGTCGGGTTGCACGAACGAGAACCGGACGCTGGTGATGCCCGTGAGATACCGCGCCAGCACCGACGCCTCGCCGGTGCGCGCGAACGTGACCTTGCCTTCGGGCGTGACCTTCGCGGCGGTGTCGTTGGTGGTGAACACCGTCAGCGCGGTGACATCGCGCGAGGTGCCGTCCTTGAAGTGCGCGGTCGCGGTGAGTTGCTGCGAGGGGTTCGCCGGGTCGAGGCGCTTCGCGTCCGGCGTCACGACGACCTTCGCCAGCGGAGCCGGCTTGTCGTCCTTCGCGCCTTCGCCGATCCACTTCGCAATTGTCGTGTACGCGGCGTGGTCGCGGCCGAACAACTGCCCGCCGCCGTGCGACACGCGGCCGGATGCCTTCAACAGCGCGAGGCTGTCTTCCGGCGCCTGGCGGTTGACGCGGCGCCCGCCCAACTCCTTCGTCAGTGTGGCGAAGTCGAGGTCCGGGTCTTGCCCGCGGAGCGACAGCCGGAAGCCGTTCTTCCCTTGCGGGGAGCCGTGGCACGCGCCGGAGTTGCAACCGACGCGCGACAGCGCCGCGATCACGTCCGTGCGGAACGAAGTCGGCGCGGGTTCGGCGGCGCGAACCGCGGACGGCGCGAGGGCAACGACGAGAAGGGCACTGACGCGAAACATGCGGAACCTCGTTCGTCTTACGACCCCGTTTATTCAAGCTCTTCGCCCCGAAGGGGCGAAGAGAGCGAGTCGCATCCACGATTTTAACAGAGCAACGCGGAGACGCAGCGAACCGTTCACGGGAACTGCTTAAACTTCCCCGGCGGTTTGACGAGCGGGTCGGCGACCTCGAACGAGTCGAGGAACCGCCGGACGTTGGGCGCGTTGGGCCGCACGAACCGGCCGCCGGCGACGATCACGTACAGCTTCCGGTCGGTGATGACGAACCGCCCGACGTAGGTGCCGCCGTCCTCGAACAGGTACTCGACCTCGCGCGCCGGCCAGCCCGACACGGTGACCTTGTCGTTGCGCACCACGCGCGTGATCTCCGGGTCCGACTTCATATCGCGCACCATCTCGTCGAACATTCCTTCCTCGGTGAGGGCGCGGTCGCGGGCCGGGGGCATGGTCGTGTGGCTGACGAGGTAGACCTCGCCGCGGCGCCAGTGGATCGTCCCCTCGACTTTCGTGTTCGGGTCCGGCTTCACCCCCGGTATCGGCATGTCCTTCTTGACGGGCGCGGGCAGATCGACCGCGTACCCGCCGTCCGGCGACGTGTGGCGGTTCCACTTCTCGTCGGGCAGCAGCGCGAACCCGCCGCCGCAGCAGGCGCAAGTGCCGAGGAAGAGTACGCCGAGAATGAGCGCGACCCAGAACAACGGGCCGAAGCCCCGCGGCGGCGGGGGCCGACGGAAGCGGCGCCGCGGGCGCGGGTCGTCGTCCCGATCGCCGGCGCGCGACTCGCGTTCCGGGCGCCGGTCGCTGTCCGGGTACGGGTCGCCCTGCTCGAACAGCGGCGGTTCGGGCACGGGGAACGTGGCGTGGCAGCTCGCGCACTGCATGTCTCGGCCGACCGACGCGTCGGTCCCGATCGTGGAGGTGCCGCACTCCGGACAGTTGAACTTGAACGCCATCGCGCCCCCTTCGTAGCGTGTCAGTTTCCGCTGTACGCCTTCAGCACCTCCGCGACACACCCGCCGAGTGCCGCGAGGTCGTAGCCGCCTTCCTGCACGATCACCGCGGGCAGTCCGAGTTCGCGCACCTTCGCACCCAGTTCCGCGAAGAACTTCGTCGGCAGTTTGAACCCGCCGATCGGATCGGCTTCGTGCGTGTCGGCGCCGAACGAGAACACCAGGAACGCGGGTTTGAACCGGCTCACGGCTTCGATCGCGCGGGCGAGCGCCGGCCGGTACTCGTTCGCGCCGGTGCCGGGCGCGAGCGGGATGTTGAGGTTCGCACCGAGGCCGGCGCCGGTGCCGGTTTCGTCCGCGAAGCCGCTGAAGAACGGATACAGCCCGGCGGGGTCGCCGTGGACCGAAACCGTCAGCACGTCGGCGCGCGAATAGAAGATGTGCTGCGTGCCGTTGCCGTGGTGAACGTCCACGTCGAGGACCGCGACCGGACCGCGCTTCGACAGCCGTTCGGCCGCGACCGCGGCGTTGTTGAAGTAGCAGTAGCCGCCGCAGCGGTCGTGTTCCGCGTGGTGGCCGGGCGGGCGCGTGAGCACGTACGCCGCGCGCTCCGCTCCTTCCGCGATGAGGTCGGCGGCGCGTGCGGCGGCGTTCGCACCGCCGAGCGCGGCCGCGAACGTGCCCGGCAGAATCGGCGTGTAGGTGTCGAAGCAGTATAGCCCGCGGAGGGCGCGCGTGCCGGTCGCGCGCGGGTTCGGGCCGAACGGGAACACGGTGGGCCAGAGCTGCTTCGCGGCCGGGTCGCGTGCGCGCTTCGCTTCGGCGCTGGCTTCGCGCAGGTAGGTGATGTACGCCGCGTGGTGAACGGCCGCGACGCACTCCTCGTTCGGCTTCGGAGGCTCTTCAAACGCGAACCCGCCGGCGGCTTCGAGCGCGGCGCGAATTACTTCCAGGCGCCCCGGCGCTTCGTAACACGGGATGACGGTGCCGCCCTCCCACTCGCCGGGCGGAACGTGGTCCGCGTGCTTCGGGTTCAGGATCACACGCATCTCGTACCCTTTCTTCCCGCGGAGCCGCAAGCGGCGGAGACGAACACCACACACCCACCTCGTATAATGCTTATCGATTGGGGAACACGAGAGGACGCCATGCCGCGCATTCTGATCGCCGACGACAACCCGTCCAACGCCGACCTGCTCGACGCGCACCTCGACGGCACCGGGTTCGAGACGAAGCTCGTCCACAACGGCGCCGACGCGCTCGCGGCCGCGAGCGACTGGAAACCGGACCTCGTGCTGCTCGACGTGATGATGCCCAAGATGAGCGGCTTCGAGGTGTGCCGCCGGCTCCGCGCCGACGCCGCCACCAGCGGCATCTCGGTGCTGATGGTGACCGCGCTCGACCAGGCCAACGACGTGGAGGCCGCCGTGGACGCGGGCACCGACGACTTCATCACGAAGCCGATCAACAAGACGGAACTGCTGCTGCGCGTGCGCGCGATGCTCGACAGCCGCAACGAGCCGACGCCGGCCGACCGCGTGCTCGCGTACATCGGCCGCGTTCAACAAGGCCTTTGATTCTTGGCGAGCGGGGGGCGTAAGCCCCCTGTTAAACCTCTTCACACTCGCGAGCGAGGAGGTTTAAC
>CANLGS010000210.1 GCA_947490035.1 Gemmataceae bacterium | reverse complement strand
GTGGCACAGACATTCCTGTCTGTGTCTTGGTGGCACAGACATTCCTGTCTGTGTCTTGGTGGCACAGACATTCCTGCCTGTGTCTTGGTGGCACAGACATTCCTGTCTGTGTCTTGGTGGCACAGACATTCCTGTCTGTGTCTTGGTGGCAGACATTCCTGTCTGTGCGGGTCTGACGCGCGAAGCCGCACAGACAGGAATGTCTGTGCCACCAAAGCAGAGGCGGTTCACACCTCCGTTGCGCCGTCGGTGTCAACCGGCGTATCGAGCGTCACCCACGTCTTACACCCGGCGTACTCCGGGCGTTCGAGCACCTCGACCGGCCGCGCCAGCCGAAACACCCGCACGGTCAGCACGAACAGCCCCGGCGTGCGGTAATGAAACCGCTGCGTCACAACCTCCGGCGTCCACGCGTGCGGTGAATCGAGCGCGAGCGCGTCTTCCAGTTTGGTAACGTGCGCCACCAATTCGACGCGAACGAAGTGCGTGAAGCGGACCACGCCGGCGGGCGGCTTCGCGACTTCGGCGCGTTCGAGCAGCGGCAGGAACGCCGGCTTGATCCCGGCGCGGTGTTCGTGGAAGTACGTCGGGTACAGTAGGAACTCGGAATGCTCCGGGCGGAACACCCCGCCGTCTTCGGAGATGCCGCCCTTGCGCAGGATGACCGACTGCCGCCCGGCCGCGAGCGCCTCGCAGATCACCGCCCATTCTTTGAACGCGATCGACAGCATGGATTTCTTCCTCTCTTCCTTCTTGTGGCACAGACATTCCTGTCTGTGCGCTAAAGGCACAGACAGGAATGTCTGTGCCACAAGAGAAAGGCTATACCCGCTCGTGCTTCGGGCTGCGGGTCATCAGGTCTTGCACCGCCGCGAGCGGCGGCTTGCCGTTGTGCAGCACCTCGTACACGCCGGCCATGATCGGCGCTTCAATCCCGCTGCGCGCCGCGCGCTCGTGTACGCTCTTGCTCGTGAACACGCCCTCCGCGACCTGCGGACCCGCGAGCACGTCCGCAAGCAATTCGCCCTTCCCAAGTCGAAGGCCGACGCGCCGGTTCCGCCCGTGCGGGCTGAAGCACGTCGTCATCAAATCGCCGATCCCCGCGAGGCCGTTGAACGTCGAAGGTTCCGCGCCGTGCGCGACGCCGAAGCGCGTCATCTCGACCAGCCCGCGGGTGAGCAGCGCGGCCTTCGCGTTGTCGCCGAAGCCGAGGCCGTCGCACACGCCGGCCGCGATGCCGATCACGTTCTTCAGCGCGCCGGCCAACTCCACGCCGATCAGGTCGCCGTTGGTGTACACGCGAAACCGGTCGGTGCCGAACTGCTGCTGCACGCGCGCCGCGAGGGCGCCGTCCGTCGCCGCGACCACGACGGAAGTCGGCATCCCGCGCGCGACTTCCTCCGCGTGACTCGGCCCGCTCAGTACCGCGACGTTCTCGGTTTGAAGCACTTCCCCGATAATCTCCGACGGCCGGCGGAAGGTCGCGATCTCCAAGCCCTTCGTGAGACTCACGACAGGGGTATCGTGGGCGCGAAGCGTTGCGAAGCGCGAAAGTGTGGCGCGCAGGTAAGCGGTAGGGATTGCGCTCACCCAGCAGTCGGCGCCGTCCACGGCTTCGGCGCAGTCGCTCGTGATCTGAAGCGAATCGGGCAACCTCACGCCGGGAAGGAGCCGCGCGTTCTCGCGCGACTCGCGCAACTTCGCCGCGTTCTCGGCGCGCGCGGCCCACAGCCGGACGCGGTGACTCGCGTTCTGCGCCAGGAGGGCCGCGACGGCCGTTCCCCACCCACCGCTACCGAGGACTGCAAACGTGAACACCATGATACATATTTCCACCTACGGAGATGGCGCCGCTTCGCCCCCTGGTACATCTTAGCTAGTCGTGTGTTCAATCCGCCGGGGTTCCCGGCTCCGATTGAAGTACCGCCCTTTCACTTGTCGATTAACTAGGCGAGAGTCAGCCTGGATTACCGGCGCGGCGCGTGTGGGTTGGGGAACCTGCGCGGCCTCGGGGGACCGGTGCCCGGCGGCACTCGCCACGGAGGATGACATGGCAACCCGACTCAAGCTGTACACTCCCGCGAGCGAAGAGACCGAACCCAGCGCCGAACCGGACGTTCGCGTGCGCCTCGGCGACCTGCTCCCGCTCGTCGCGATGGCCCAGCGGATGAACTTCATCTGGCTGAAGGACTTCCTCGACGACGAGGTGGCCGTCAGCGGCGACCTGTACGAGGTGCTGCAAGCGTTCCGCAGCAGCCGCCCCACGTCGGCGTGAGTTGAGCGAGGCGGAAGAGAAGCCGAATAAGAAAGGTAAAAGGTAAAAAGTAAAAGGTAAAAGGTAAAAACGGAAGGCGCACCTTCCGCCGGGGTCTTCTCTTCCGTTTTTACCTTTTACCTTTCTTATTCGGCTTCTCTTCCGCATTCTTCACACCTTACCTCCCAGCGGGATGACGCCGTCCCAGCCGGGCGGCGGGGTGCGGTTGTTCTTCAAGATGAACTCCGTCAGCACGTCTTTCCCGCGGTCGTCCGGCGGCACGCGGTGCAGGTGCTTGTACGCGGTCGCCCAGTCGCCCGCGAGGAACGCGTCCAGCGCGCTGTCGTAGGCGGCGAGGTCGGCGTCGGACAGCGCGCCCTCGACGGCCTCGGTGCCGGGCGGCGCCGCCGGCGGGATCAACTCGGCCACCACCAGCGCCGTCTCCATTCCGTAGGGCCGGACCTTCACCATCCGGCGCACGCGGCTCACGTCGCGCGGCAGGTGTTCGCGCACCGCGTCCGCGGTCGCTTCGTCGATGAGGATGGGCGCGCGGAGTTGCTTGGTCATGTCCTGAAGGCGCGACGCCAGGTTCACGACCGGGCCGAACACGGTCACCTTCGCCTGCTCCGGCGTGCCAATGCCGCCGGCCACGGCCCGCCCGCTCGCGATCCCGATGCCGACGCGGAACCCGTACAGCGGGTGCGCCGGGTCGCGCCCGACCGCCTCGAACGCGGCCCGGATGCCCAGCGCCGCGCGGCACGCGTATTCCACCTTCCCCGGTTGTTCCAGCGGCCAGCCCCAGAAGCCCAGCGCCGCGTCGCCCAGGAAGTCCGCGACCGCGCCGCGGTGGCTCAGGATATTCCGCGTCATCAGCCCCAGCGCGGCGCTGACGCGGTTCAGCACGTCGAGCAGGTGACCGGCGGCTTCTTCCAGTTTGCGCGAGAACCCGCGGAGGTCGCAGAAGAGAACGGTCACGTCGGCCTCGCGCGGTTCGAGCGCGCGAGGCGCGTCGCCGCCGGATAGCACGGTCATCACGCCCGGCGAGAAGAACCGGCGGAACACGGATTGCCGCTCGCGCATAACCTGCACCTGTCGGAGCGAGCCGAGGATGTTCCCCACCAGTTCGGTGAACTTCACGTCGTCGCGGAGTTCGTTCGATTCCCACGGCGCGAGCAGCGTGGCCGGCGCCGCCCCGTTGAACCGGCCCGCGACGTACAACCCCCAACCGGGGCACGCGTCGCACCGCACCGGCGAGCAGAACGCCCAGTCGAAGCCGCCTTGCAGCGTGAACGAGTCCACGGCGACCGCGCCTTGTGGCGTCGCGCCCCACACGTGTAGCACGGTCTGGTTCTGCTCCGCGACCGCGGCGCTCACCAGCCGCTTGCTCGGCTCGAAGTCGCCTTCGCCGGAGAGCCGCCGGTCCCAGTGCAGGAGCTTCATCCGGGCGCCGTCCGGCGGCAGCGAGACGATGGCGACCGCGTCGGCCCGGCGGATGCCCGCGAGCAGCATGTCCACGAGCCGCGCGAACAGGTCGTTATCGTCGGTGGCGCTGGAGATCACTTCCGGTAGTTTGCTGAGCACGTCGAGCCGGTGCGGGGCGTCGCGGAACGCGAGCCGATCGAGTTCGTGGTGACCAACAGTGCGCATGTCGAGCAGCGGCCGGTCTTCGCTGGGCGGGGCCGGCGTGCGCGCGTCGTCGGCGAACGTGAAGGTGGTGTGCCCGATGACGAACGCGCCGCCGGGGATCAGCTCGAAGTGGTCGGCGGGTCGGCCCGCGTGGAACACCGGGTTGGCCGCGCCCGCGAGCTTGCGCACCTTGAGCTTCGCGCCGCGCGCGGTGAGTTCGGCGTGTCGTCGCGCGAGGAACGGTTCCCACGGCGCGGACCACTCCGGCGCGCCGCGCCCGAGGACGACGGGCACGTCGTCGGGCAGCGCGCGGCGCCACGCGTCCGCCGGGTTCGGCCCTTGTGCGATGAGGATCATGCGTAAAGTGTACCGCCCCGGCGCCTGAATAAAACAGACGAGGACGAAGGCGCGCGCTCGTTTTGTTCTTCTCTGTGTCTCTCTTCGCGGCGCGAACTCTGTGGTTCACATTCCCTTGCTTTTGTCTTGCGGTTCGTTCGCCGCCGCACCGAGCGAACCTTTCGCCCGTCGCGCGGCAACGGGATGGCTTCGCCGCCGGCACCTTCGCCGCCCCGTAGAACAAAAGAACCCCGGAGAACACGCAGATGGCCGAAGAGAGCAAGCCGTACATTGCCCTGCAAGTCGTGATGATGCCGAAGGACGCCAACGGTCATCCTTCATTCGGGACGTTGCCGAACGGTGGTCAATATGCCCTTTACAGCACCATCTTCGGCGGCGTGCTGCTGTCGTACATCGACCTCGCCGGCGCGATCACCGCGCAGCGCGAGTTGCAACTTCGTGGCGGCAACCCGCGGGCGTCGTTCGTCACGGTGGCGATCAACCGCGTCGAGTTCAAGAAACCGGTCCTCGTCGGGGATGTGGTGCGCTTCGAGACGACCGTCTTGCGCGTCGGGCGCACGTCGATGACCGTTCACATCGAGGTGTACGCCGAGCGCGGCGCGGAGACGATTCACGTCACGTCGGCGGAAGGGGTGTTCGTCGGCGTCGATCTGTCCACGCCCGACCGCAAGCCGGTCGAACTGTTCCCGGCGTGACCGCTCCCTTTCACTCGCTCCTCGCGTCTCTGACCTTGTTCCGCCGCGGCGCGGGCCGTATACCATTCGTTGAACGCGCTACGCCGAATCGTGAGGCCGCATAATGAGCTTTTCCTCCTTTCACCTGTACTTCGACGACCTGGAAGCGGGCCAGGAGTGGTCGTCCGGCGGGCGCACGGTCACCGAGGCCGACATCATCAACTTCGCCGGGTTCAGCGGCGACTTCAACCCGATCCACATCGACCACGAGTTCGCCAAGGGCACGCCGTTCCGCCGGCCCATCGCGCACGGGTTCGCGGTGTTCTGTATGGCAAGCGGGATGGGCATCTTCGCGCCCCCCGTTCGCACCATCGCGCTGCTCCGGGTCACCGGATGGAACTTCAGCCTGCCGGTGTTCATCGGCGACACCGTTCACACCGTGAGCCGCGTCAAGGAGAAGACGGTGCGCGGGCGCGGGCGCCGCGGCGAAGTGACCTGGCACCGGTCCATCGTCAACCAGGACGGCAAGGTGGTGCAGGACGGCGAGGTGATTACGCTCATCGAGTGCCGCACGCCGGCGCGCGAGGCCGCCACCCGCGACGCCGAACCCACCGCCCCGGCGAACAACAAAGGCCCGACCTGACCTCTTGGTAGGTGCCGCGAGCCGAGCGGCACGGGCAAGCCGGTGCGTGGGTCATCGGGACACACCCGAAGCGGCTGCACTTGCGAAGCCGTGCCGCTCGGCTCGCGGCACCTACCAAGAGGATACGTGATGCCGCGCGAATTCGACCTCATCGGCCTCGGCAACTCGCTGGTCGATATCCTTCTCGAACTGAGCGACGCGGAGTTCGACCCGCTCGCGTTCGAGAAGGGGACGATGCGCCTCACCGAACACGACGACCAGCAGAAATTGCTCGCCGCGTTCGGCGACCGCGAGTTGCGACTCGTCAGCGGCGGGAGCGTCGCGAACTCCGTCATCGCGTGTTCGCAACTCGGCGGCAAGGGCGCGTTCGTGGGCTGCGTCGGCGACGACCGCTACGGGCTGCACTACACGTCCGAGTTCGCGGAACTCGACATCGACTTCGCCAACCCGCCGCTCGTGGGCCAGACCACCGGCACCTGCGTCAGCATCATCACGCCGGACGCCGATCGCACCATGCGCACCTGCCTCGCGGTATCGAGCCACCTCGCGGCGAAGCACGTCCCCGCGGACAAGATCGCCGCGAGCGAATGGTTGTTCGTGGAAGGCTACATCTTCGCGAACCCCGCGACCGGCCAACTCGCGATCCGCGAAGCGCTCAAGGCCGCGAAAGCCGCCGGCACGAAGGTCGCGCTGACGTGTTCGGACGCGTTCGTGCCGCAAGTGTTTGGCGACGCCTTCCGCGAAGCGCTCGCACAAAGCGACCTGCTATTCGCGAACGCGACCGAGGCGATGGCGGTCGCGGGCGGAAGCACGGCGGAAGAGGCGTTCGCGAAACTGAAGGGCGTGGTGCCGAACGCGGTGGTGACCGACGGCCCGAACGGTGCGTTCGTGCGATACCAGGGCGCGGAGTGCCACGTCCCGGCGTTCGCGTGCAAGCCGGTGGACGTGACCGGTGCCGGCGACATGTTCGCCGGCGCGTTCCTGTACGGCATCACGCACGGCGTCGCGGCGGAGAAGGCGGCGCGCGCGGCGAACTTCCTCGCGGTGAAAGTCATCACGCAGATCGGCGCCCGGCTGCACCACGGCGCGAAGGGCTTCTGGAACGAGATTCTTTCAGAGAAGAAGTAATGGCCACACAGAAGCACGAAGGGAACAAAGGACAAGAGCCGCAGATGACGCAGGCGGACGCAGATTAAAGGCAAGAAGAGAACTCTTCAGAACACTCTTCTGTCTTGGTCTTGATCTGCGTCCCTCTGCGTCATCTGCGGCTCTTGTCCTTTGTTCCCTTCGTGCTTCTGTGTGGCCAACCTTCTGGAGGTATTCTGATCGCATGGCGCGCACGCGAACGTTCATCGGCATCGACATCGGCGACGCGATCCGCGCGAGCGCCGTCGCGCTCCAGAAGGAACTGGCGAAGGCCGGCGCCGAAGTGAAGTGGGTGACGCCGGAGAGCATG
>CANLGS010000209.1 GCA_947490035.1 Gemmataceae bacterium | reverse complement strand
TGGTCGTTCCCAGTTGTTCCGGGTGTGTGACCCTGGACAAAACCGGGACAAGCGGGTTCAAATCCGTGGGGGTCGCGTCGCAAACCCTGAAAAAACAAGAGCCCGCACGGGCGGGCTCTTTCGGAGCGGAGAGGGAGGGATTCTCTGACCGCGGCCCAGATGCCAGCGCCCGTATGCAGCAACTCTTGTGAATCGTACAGTTGCGGCCGTTGATATCAAGGGCGGACACTCGATCAGCGCCCGTTTCGGTGTTTGTCACTGCCACAAAACTGCCACAACGCACGTCGCTCGATTCGGGGTAGTGGGCGAAGATCAATGACACCTCCCCAGAACTGTTCGTCGCCTGGAAGGATCGCGGGTTGCTCGACGAGAAGGGCAAGGCCCGTTTGGCGCACGGTGTTTGGAAGGACTACTTCGTCGTGCCGCTCGAGATGTGACGGCGCCCGTCGCCTGCGGGAGCGGCGCCCAGCGGGGACGCGGATTCACGCGTCCTTGTCCGAGGGGCTCGCCGCAAGGAACCGGACGGCGTGAGATCGGGCCGCCGCCCAGTTCCCGTTCAGGAGTTCGCAAACGGCGAGCAACCGGCGGGTCTCGACGTCATCGCGAAGGGCCAAACATTCCCGCGCGTCCTCAAGGGCCGCGCGCGTCCGGTTGTGGCGCACGTTCGACAGACACCGCCCGCGCAACGCGGCGTACTTCTCGGCGAGTTCGCGCAGGAGCCGGAGATCGGACTTGCACCGCCGGCACACATCCGACCGGACCTGACTCGCGCGACACGTCGGGCACCGCATGGTCTCGGCATTCATTGATTCCGTCATCCGGTCAGGCATCGTTGAGGTAAAAGATCAGGTCTTCCAGTTCCGTCGTGATGCGGCGGATGTCGGCCAGGACACCGCTCGCGACGGCGGCGCGCAGATCTTGAATCAGCCCTTTCATTTCGGCCGCGTCTTCTTTGCTGGCCGACGCTTCCAGTGAACTTGCCTTCGCAATCTGCACCTCAGCCGCTTCGACCGCTCGTTGCAATTCGGTGGAACTGTCGTCGGGCACTTGCGCCGCACCTTCGGGCACAGCCTCTGATCCTTCGTCGCTGGTGTCCGCGCCTTCGTCGAACTCCTCGTCTTCCTCTTCCTCGAAATCGTCGGAGTCGGCGAATAGAGCCTCGATGCGCTCGATGGCGTCAGTGCGCTCGCGGTGGCGGAATCGCTCCATCATGTTGTCGATCACGACCTGCTTCTCCAACCCCGTGGCGCGCTCGGTCGCGGTCACGCGCAAGATGCCGTTCAGATCGAGGTCGAGCCGGACCAGAATTTGATTCGGAGCGGCAACGGCACTCAGCCCCTGAATCGCGAATTCACCGACGAGGGCGTTGAGCCGGGTGTCCTCCTCTTCGCCCTGGAAAACGCGGATCTCGGCCCCCTTCTGCCCGTCGTGGGTGGTCGAGTACATTTCCGTGCGCGTCGCGGGGAGTGGAGTGTTGCGTTCGATGATGGGGGAGAAACAGTGGGGCGTCGGGAACCCGTCCACTTCGCCCAGTGCCGCGATGCCCAGCGTGTGTGGCGTGATGTCCACGAGGACCGGGCCGAGTTCCATGCCGGCGATCAGCCCGCCCTGGACGGCCGCCCCCATCGCCACCGCCAGGTCCGGTTCGATTTCCGCGTGGACTGGTCGGCCGAGCCGCGTCGTCAGCAGGCGGTGGACCAGCGGCGTGCGCGTGGCCCCGCCCACGAGGACCACCTTGTGAATCTGTTGGGCCTGGAGGTTCGCGTCCTCGAGCGCGTCGTCGAGGCACTTCAGCGTCTTCGCCAAAAGTGGTTCGATCAAGGACTCGTATTCGTCGCGGGTCACCTCCGTGTTGAGGTTGAGCGGCACGCCGCCCTTTTCGGCGATGAACTCCTCGGTGATCAGCACCACCGGTTCGGTGGACAACCGCTTCTTGGCTTCTTCGACGGCGCCGATCATCCGCGAACGCGCGACGAGCGACTGACGCAGGTCGATGCCGTGTTCGGTCTGGAACCGGTCGCACACGAAATCGAGCAAGCGCTGGTCGAAGTCGTCGCCGCCGAGTTGCGTATCGCCGTGACTCGCGAGGATCTCCACGACGCCGGCTTCCACGACGGCGATCGACACGTCGAACGTGCCGCCGCCGAGGTCGTAGACGAGCAACCGTTCCATCTCCGGCGGGTTCGGGTCGTAAGTCAGGACGGCGGCCGTCGGCTCGTTGATGATCCGCACCACCTCCAGACCGGCCAGTTCGCCGGCCTCGCGCGTCGCCGCGCGCTGCCCCTCCGTGAAGAACGCCGGCACGGTGATGACGGCCTTTTTCACGGGATGCCCGAGTACCCGTTCCGCGCGCTGCTTGAGCGCGCGGAGGATCATGGCCGAGATTTCTTGCGGGCGGTAGTTTTGGTTCCCGAGCGCGACGGTCACGTCCTGTCCCATTTTGCGCTTGATCGACTTGATCGTGCGTTCGGGGGACAGCGCGTACTGGTTGCGGGCGGCGCGGCCGACCAGCAATTTGCCCTGCGGGTCAAGCCCGACGACCGACGGGAGAATGGGATCGCCGTCTTCGGCCAGCACGACCGGTCGCCCCGACTGGATGACGGCGACCTCGCTGTTCGTCGTTCCGAGATCGATCCCGATGATCGTTTCCATCGTTTACCCTCGGTGCAGGCTTCCGACAAAACGCCCCCGCGCCTGAAGCGGGACGGTTATATGGTCTCATGCACGATCCGGTTGAGGCTGTCGCTATTCTGTTCTTGTGGCACAGGCTGGACACCTGTGTTGCCTTTAGAAACACAGGTGTCCAGCCTGTGCCACAAGAACAGATACCTCCAACCGGACCAGTCTCAGCCCGCGGGTTCCTGATCGTATCGCGGTCGGATCGCGCGCACTTCGGCCGGGCGCAACAGCCCGCCTTTCCACGTGTAGCCGCGTCGAATCTCCTCGACGACCTGACCGGCCGGCCCTTCGGCATCGACAACGTCAATAACCACCATGATCTCAGGATCGACGAGCCGGCCGACGGTGGGAATGCGCGTCACGCCCGCCGCGGCCAGGGTTCGCGACAGGCGCTGCTGGGTCAGTTCGTAGCCGCTCAGGAGTGCCGTCAACAGGGTCTGCCGCTCACGCCGGGCCTGTTCGTCGGTTCGTTCAAGTTCGCCGCAGACGCGATGATGGTAACCCGCCGTGCGCCGGCGCTGCCACCAGGATTGCGCCGCATACAGTTCGCGGACGCGTGCCAACGAGGGGGACACGGCCGGACCAATGAGGCGGTCGCCATTCTTTTTCCACTGCTCGCGCCCGCGATCCAAGGCTTCGTCCAGTTCGGCGAGGGTTGTGGCGAAGCTCTTGTTCGCCGTTTCCGCTCCTTCGGTGAGTACACGGTCGGAGGCCGAGCGGAACGTCGTCGCGGCATCGGCCAGCGTCTTCAGCGACGCTTCCACGAGTTCCTCAAGCCCTCGCGCACTGCGCGTTTGCAGCTTCAACTCGTGCCGCAGCGCGGTGAACTCTTCAACGAGTCGCTCCAGGCCGAACCCCGGCACAGCGAGAACGCCGTCGGTCGCGTTCGCGGCTTCTGGACTCGCTTCGCTCGCTTCTTGCCGAGTCTTCTGGAGCCACGTCCGGAACTGGTCGAGAATCCGTTCGTCGTGCTGCGCGTCCTCGTCGGTCATGGTGCGTCAGCCAGAGAGATGAACGCCGCCGTGGGCAACTTGGCGAGGTTCAATCGCGAGCGGAGTTCGCTCTGTAGCTCGCCTAGAGAATCGTTCGTGTGTAGGCTCAGCACCCGCCGTTCGAGTTGCGGGGCGGGGTCGCGCAGTTCGTCGTACGCGGCGCGAATTTCGGCGAACCGTTCCGGTGCGCGGTCCGGGGGGAACTCTCGCACCAGTTGCAAATAGCGGGTGCGAATTTCGGCCTCGCTCGCGGTACTCGAAACGCCGAACGTTTCATGGGCAGTCGGCATCGCGCTCACTTCCGTTTCCGCTTGGGTGTTGGGGGAAGTCCGTCATCCGGCTCGTCTTCAAAACCATCCATGCCGCCGAACTGATTCGACATCATCTCGAACATCTCTCGGAACATGTCGGGGCCGCCCCGTCCACCCGGACCGCCGAAGGGGAACGATGCCATCGCGTCGCTCACCTGTCGCACGCGTGAGAGTAGGTCTTTTATGCCCGGAATCAACGCGGAGTCTTCGGGATTCTGGCTAGCCTGCGCCAGGGCGAGCGCCTGCTCCAGTTGTTTCTGGGTGTGCCGGGGATTGAAGTCCAGCGGCCCCTTCCGCATGTCTACTTCCGCTTCCGCTTTGAGGAAGAAGGGGGAACGCGGGAACAGCTTCCGGCCGCGCTTCACGAGGGAACCGAGCAGTTTGTCGTCGTCGCCCAGCGACTCAAGCAGCATGCAAACGCGTCGCAGTTCCGGTTCCTGGTACGTCAAGCGGGTCGTGCGTTTCAGGTAGCGGAGGATTTCCTTCGTGTGGCCGGCGCGCCCGGTGTACTCCACCTTGCCCGCGAAGTACCCGCCGATCAATTCAGCGAGCGCGCCGGCCGTTTCGCTGGTGACATTCTTGGCCACTGCGGTCTTGAATTCCCGGTCGAACCGTTGTGCCAGCGCCTTGGGCAATTTGTAGCGGATCAGTTCGATCGTCAGGGCGAGCCAGAGGGCGGTCGGCTCGGTCACCAAAAGCCGCGCCTGTGCGACGAGTTCTTCGGCGCGCGCTGTGTCCCCGGCCTTGAATTCGAGGGCGGCCCGGCGCACGAGCGCCCGGTACCCGGGGACGTAGCCTTTCAGCGCGGTCTCGACGTGGGCGAACTCCGCGCGGGCTTCGTCCCAGCGACTTTTCAAAGCCAAGTGGCGCGCAAGCGCCAGTCGGCCCCATGCTTCGTTGTCATCGAGGTGCGGGTCGAGCGGCTTGAGTTTGCGAATGCGCGCGACGCACTTCAGCACGTGTTCGGGTTCGTCGCGCAACTGCCGCTCGTGGATCAGGCGCTTCAACGCGTCGATGTCATCGGGAAACGCCTCGATCATCTGCTCCAGCGCGGCAACCATGCGTTCGGGTTGATCCCACGCAGAGTAGTTGTCGATCAGGAGCTGATGAGTTTGCCGCCGCTTCGGGTACAGGCGCAAACTCTGCTGGAGGGCCGCGGTCGATTGGTCGCGAAGTTTCGCCACGTCCAAGTCCAGCCGGCGCGGCGCGAACGGAAATCCTTCGGGGTCGGCTTCATCGGCCAGTTCGCCGGTGAGTTCACCGATCCGAAGCCACACGAGCGCCTGCACCTGTCGCAGTTCGCCCGGAAGCCCGGGCGCGCCTTGCTCCAGATCCTGAAGGTACAGTTGCCAGTACCGGACCGCTTCGTTCAGTCCCCCTTGCGGCCCCTCCCACAAGATCGCCTCGAATCGGTGCCATTTCGGATCCCAGGGCAGCGGTTCGAGCGCCGCTTTAAAAGCCCCAAGCAATCGTTGCGCTTCCCGCAACGACTGCTTCTTGATTTCGGAGGCAAGCGGCAGCAGCAGAACGTCCGTTAATCGTTGGGAGTGGCGCGGATCGATGCGGTTGAGGGTCTGCCGGAGCGGGCCGACGAGGTACAGGACGCGATTCCAGTCGGCGCGTTCCAGCGCGGCGCGGAACTCCGCGAGGCGATCCAGAACGGGTTCGCCGTAGACGGACCTTTCCATGACCGTCAGTTGCTCGCGCGGGGCGCCTGGCTTCTCACCCGCGAGCAGCGCCCGCGCGATCTTCTGCGCGGCCCGTTGCGGGTTGAGGCGATCCCAGTTGGCGGTCGCCTGCTCCCGGTCGTTCTGCCGGAAGGCGACCAACCCGCGCACGAAATAGCGCCAGTCGGCCATCGGGGAACTGCGCGGGATCGCTTGGAGCAGCTCCAGCGCCCGCGCGTCGTTATTGGCATCAAGGGCCACGAACGCCTGGCGCACAGGTTCGGCGGCCGCGTGCAACTCCGGCTGCATGCCGGCACCGCTTTCGGGGTGAAGCACCGCGCGGTCGGCCAGTTTCAGCATCAACTCGGCCCGAAGTTCGGGCGCGCCGAACTGCTCTTGCAGCGCCAGGGCCTTGTCAGCAAGTCCCACCTGCGGGAGCAACAGGATCAGTTCCCGCATCAAACTCGGATCCTTGATGCCGAACTCCAGCGCGCTCTGGGCGACTTCCTGACCGGCCGATGTCATTCTGCCATCGATCAGCGTCCGGATGCGGACCAGGTAGGTCCGTTCGACGAGGTGGCGGTTCTCGGCGCTCGCGTCGCGGTGGTAATAGAGCTTCGCTTCCTTGAACGCTTCTTTCGCTTTCCCGCTTTCGATGAGCCGCTCAACGGTGTTCCGTTGCGCCTCGGGATCGGTCGCGGCCGCTTTGTTGTGGGTTGGCTTTTGGTGCCGAGCCATGCTTCGATCCTCTCGATGCCGCGAGACCCCCCTGTCACAAATTACCCCCGTGAAGGGACGCCGGCAACGAGTTTCGTACCCGGATGATGTCGCGAACCGATCCGACCGGATCGGTCATACCACATCTGCCCAGTTCTCGACGCTCAGGCCAGGGACGGCCGCGAGGTCGCTGTCGCCAGTCACCACGAGGCCAGGACACGGTTTGTACGTTGGAAAATCGTGTGTTACCAAGGAGGTAGGAACTCTCCTGGGTAGATTCGCGGAAATCCAAGGCAGGATCAACCATGCCGCGGAGCAAGCTCAAAGCACAGAAACTTCAGGCGATTCGTGATCTGGCCGCGGAGTGGGGCAAAGCTGTCGCCGAGCAGGCGCTCTCGGGCACCGGCTCTGACCAGCAGATGGACTTCCACGCCATGGAACAAATCGCTACCGCAGCGGCGGCGGGATTGACAGGGTGCCGTTGCCCCGATCCCCGATTTTACGCTGCAATTGCAGGTGTTTTTGTTTCTCGCGGCCGGTAACTCACCTCTTTCGGGAGTGGCTGAGTGTGGAGGTACGCTAGGCTGATCGGAAGTTGGGCTTTCGATGGAATTATTGGTTCGAGTTCGATCCCGTTTTTGGTTCACACGGCTCGT
>CANLGS010000208.1 GCA_947490035.1 Gemmataceae bacterium | reverse complement strand
GAGCCACATGTCGGTCCCTCGGCTGAAGTGTGGGTGGCCGTCGCGCCGCTTTGAACGCGCTGTGTCTTTATCCTCTCCGAGAGCTGAAGACAAGCGATTCGCGTCACTCGTGCGTTTCGAGGCGGTGCAAAATCTCGTCGAGCAACTGGGGGCCGGTCTTGCGGTACGCGGCCTCGTGCGGGCACGCCTGCACGCAGTACGGTTCGTCGCCGTTGCACAGGTCGCAGTTCACCGCGCGACGCGCCGCGGTCACCTGCGGGTTGCCGCCGGGCACGTCCGCCGCGGCCGGGTTCGCCGTGCCGCGCGGGACCATGTGAATCGCCCCGTAAGGGCAGTTCCGCTCGCACAGCCCGCAGCCGATACAGTGGTTCTCGATGACGACTTCGAGGTGGTTCCCCTGACGGTGGATCGCGTCCACCGGGCACCCTTCCATGCAGTACGGCTTGTGACACGACCGGCACGACGTGGCGATGAGGAAGTCGCCGAACCGCAGGCCCTCGCGCAAGAGGCGCGCGTTGCCGTCGTGCGAGTCGGCGCACGCCCGCGTGCATTCGTCGCACCGCGTACAACTCTTCAGGTCCAGCACGAGCAACTTCTGACCCTGGTACAAGCCCTGACGGACGTAGTCGCGGAGGACCGCCGGGGGCGGGGTGCCCTTCACGCCGGGCACGGCCGGGCGCGCCGCGGCCTGAAGGCCTTCGCGCAGCGCCGGGAACTTGTCGCACATCGCGCGGAACACCGGACCGGGCACGCGAACCAGTTCCACCGGGTCGAGCGCGGCGACCGTCGCGGTCCGCACGCCGGGGCGGTCGGACAGCAGCGCCGCCTCGCCGAAGTAGTCGCCGGCCGAGAGGAGCCGCAACACCTGCTCGCCGCCGCCGGCGGTAGTGAACACGCGCACCGTGCCGAGCCGGATGATGTAGAACGCGGCGGCCGTGTCGCCCTCCGCGACGATCGTCTCGCCGGCCGCGATGCGCCGGAACTCGGCGCCCTTCGGCCCCTTGCCGTCGTTGCCGTCCACCTTTTCCGCGAGCAGGAACGTGATCGCGCGCTCGCGGTCCACCGGGTCCAGGGACGCGAACAGGCGCCCGCCGGAGACGCTCGTCTGGAGCGCGCGCAACGTGTACATCTCTTCCAGGTCTTCGCGCGCCGACGCCGACCGCTGCATCATGTCGAGCATGTTGCGGGTGACTTCGTACACCACGACCGGGCCGCGCTTCTTGGGGTTCGCCGTGGCCGTCGGCCGGCCGTTCTCGTCGTAACTGAGGACCAGTTCGGCGTTGTCCGGCTCCGCGATGCCGACCACGGTCGCGGTCCGCGGGCGCTGCGTCAGGCACGTCATCTCGCCCAATACCAACTCGTCGCCGCTCGCGGCGCGGAGCAGGTTGCCGGGGTCGCCGCCCTTCTTCCGCTTCGGCTTGGCCGTGCTGCCGAACAGCGTGCCGAAGAAGCTCGGTTTGGCCTCGGCTTCTTTCGCGCGGGCGTAAACCTCGAACGTGCCGCTGCCCTGGAGCAGGAATGCGGTGCTGCCGTACTCGCCTTCTTCGCACAACTCCTTCTTCTCGCCGGGCGCGATCTCCCACTTGCGCACCGCGCCCTCGTTCCATTTCAGGTACGAGTACGGGATCGAGCGGAACGGGAACACGACCCGCGGCCCGCGCGTCGGGCTGGTGTACAGCAGCCAGACGTTCTGCATCTCGTCGGCCGTGAGGAACCCGGACGACTTCGGGAACGACGTGTTCGGGTTGACGGGAATCTGCTCCGGCGAATCCTCCCACGCCCGCGGGCGCACGCGCCGCCGCAGCGACAGCGCGCCGGTCGGGCAACTGTTCATGCACTCGCCGCACTGCACGCAGGTCGAGTCGCGCATGATCGAGTCGAGGTCGAAGCTGATGCGCTGCGCGTACCCCTTACCGGTGTGCCCGATGACCTTGAACGGCTTCACCTCCGAACACGCGCGCACGCACCGGTCGCACAGGATGCAGCGGTCGTGATCGACCACCACGGTGCGCGACGAGTACGGGTAGCCCTCGTCCACCTGCGCGTTCCACTCGTCCCACGCGTTGCGCAGGTCGGACCGCTCCTCGTTCCGCTCGGTCGCGGTCAGCGTCGGGATCAGCGGCAGTTCGATGCGCCGGGACTTGCGAATGGCCTCCTGCGCCGCGTTCTTGCTCGGCATGTCCGCCGGGCGGCGGAGGCTGTCGCGGACGTCGATCACGTCGAGCGACCGGGCGACGGTACTCAGTTCGTTCTCGTACCGCTTGGTCTCGGTCAGCGGCTCGTGCAGGTGGTCGGCGATGAGGAACTCGGCGAGCATCTTCACCGACTCGTTCACGTCGGTCGCGGCCCGCCGGACCGTGTCCGCGGTCTTGTCGTCGGGCTTGTTGTCCGGGTTGTACCCGGTCAGCCCGGCGCGCGTGGTCACCACCATGTTCGTTTCGACGCGGTGCTGGCACGCGGGCACCAGTTTGCGCCCGGGCGTCAGTTTGCCCTTCTTCATGCTGGAGATGTGGACCGAGCACATGCGGCACACCGCGACCGGCGTGACGTGCCGCTGGTGGCACAGCACCGGGATGCGGGTCTTCAACTCCTGGTCGGACCAGACGCCCTTCGCGACCAACTCGGCGGCGGCGTCGTAGATGGTCGTGGTCCGCGGGATGAGCTGGCCGTCGGCGTCGCGGACCAGGTTGCCCTGCGAGTCGGTCTTGGGCACCGCGCGCGGCACCTCGACCGGGAACCCGTCCACGACGACGGTGACGAGGTCTTTGAACCGGTCGCGGGTCTCCTTCTCGCGGCGCACGAGCACGTCGTTCTCGTCGCGGGCGAAGAGGGACTCCTCTTCGTGGCCAACGGCGTCGAGGTCGAGATCGGGGTCGGCAAAGTCCGGCATGGTGGAGGCTCTCTGCTTGGCGAGCGGGGGGCGTAAGCCCCCTGATTCTTGCTTCTTGTCGTTCGTCGTTGAGAGTCGCATCAGGGGGCTTACGCCCCCCGCTCGCCTCTGATCTCTACTTCTTCTGCGTCGAATCCATGAAGTACGCGATGATCGTCGCGAGCGGGATCGGGGCGACGTACCCCAGCCCGCAGATCGAGGTCAGCTGGAGCGTCTTCGTGATCTCCTTCACGTCCTTCTTCACGCCGTCCGCTTCGGCGCCGGAGACCGGGTTGCCGGAGTCGCGGCGCTTCATCAGGTCTTGCCCGATCTGCACCAGTTTCTGCGACCCGAGCCGGCACGGGACGCACTTCCCGCACGACTCGTTGCGGTAGAACTCGGTGTAGTTCACCGCCTGGTCGAGCATGTCCACCTTCCCCGCGTACACCGTGATCGCGGCCCCGAGCATCGCCTCGACCGGGAACCGCAAGGCGCCGTTCAGGTGCCGGAAGAAGGTCAGGTCCAGCGGCACCTTGAGCAGGTCGAGTTCCTTCGCGCCCATCGGCAGGTAGGTGCGCAGGAACCACTCCATGAAGTCGGCGTCCTGGTTGCTGCGCTCGCGAATCTTCGCCACCGCGTCGGCCCGCTTCTTCTCGTCGAACTTCGGGTCCACGGGAATCTTCGCGGGCAGCAGCCCGCCGGACGGCCCCGACGCCGCGACCGCGAGCAGCGGGCCGCCGGTGATCCCGCCACAGTACTTGTCGCCGGTGAACAACTCGCCGAGCGTCAGCCCGACCGCGACCTCGTACACGCCCGGACGGGCCACGTCGCCGCTGACGGAGAACAGCCGGCGCCCGCCGAACTTGATCTTCGGGTCGGCCGCGAGCCGCCACCCGCCCATCTCGTACTTGTCGCCGCCGAACAGCACGATGCCCGGCGCCCACGCGAGCGTCTCCACGTTGTTCACCACGGTCGGCCGGTCGCGCAGCCCGTTGGTGGTGAGTTCCGGCGGGCGGTTGCGCGGCTGGCCGCGGCGGTCCTCCATCGCCTCGATGAGCGCCGACTGTTCGCCGCAGATGTACCCGCCGGGGCTTTCAAACACTTCCACGGGGAAGTCGCGCCCGGAGCCGAAGATGTTATCGCCGCACGCGCCCATCTCTTTGGCGCGTTCGATCTCCTCGCGGAGGGCGTGGATCTGTTCGTGGTACTCGTGGCGGACGAAGATGTAGCCGGCCGCGCCGCCGGTCATCAGCCCCGCGAGGATCACGCCCTCGACGACGAGGTGCGGCATGCGCAGCAGAATCTCGCGGTCCTTGAACGTGCCCGGTTCGCTCTCGTCGCCGTTGCAGACGACGTACTTTTCCGGCCCCTGTTCGCGCCACACGTCGAGCCACTTCTGGTACGTCGGCGCGCCGGCCCCGCCCATGCCCAGCAGGTTCGCGGTCTTCAATTCCCAGAGCAGCGGGTGGAACCGCTGGACGTAGGTTTCGAGGTCTTTGCCGCCCATCTCGCGCGGCGGAGGCACGATGGGTCGAATGAGTTTGGAGAGGTAGTCCGTGAACCGCTTGACGGCGCGGTAGTCGCGGGGCCACTTCTGGCGGCCGTACACGTCGAGCGACCAGCCGGCCGCGGGTAGCGGCGGGTGTTCGTCGTGCTCCTTCTTCTTCGGGTCCGGCGGGGTCGTCGCGTACCCGCGATTCGCGTTGGTGTGCGGCTGGTACTCGGCGTCCGGGTCGGGCGCGGGCGGGTCGCGGTCTTCGGCCAGCGCGGTCAGGACTTCTTCGAGGTCTTTGCCGGACCGGTTGCAGTACACCCAGGCGTGGACGTGTTTGGGCATGGGCCGCTTCTCGACCCACACGGCGGGCGCGCGGTCGCACCGGCCCAGGCACGACACGCCCTCGACGCACACGCTCTTGCCGGTGCGCTCGGACAACTCGGCCGCGAGTACCGGCAGCCCGGTCTTCTCGTTGAGGAGCGCCGCCGACCCGCGCAGGTGGCAGGTCAGGTCGCGGCACACCTTCATCTCGACTTCGGGCGGGTCGGTGCGCTCGAGCCGGAAGCCGGGGAAGAAGCTGCTGACCTCTTCGAGCCGGTACATCGGCACGTCGATCTCGCGCGCGAGTTCCTTCAGCTCCTTGTCGGGGAGGAAGCCGAACTCGTTCTGGATGCTGCGGAGCCGCTGGACGATCATCGGAAACCTTCACTACGTGGCGAGCAGGGGGCGTGAGCCCCCTGATGTCTGTCGTTGGTGGTCGTGGGGCGTCGCATCAGGGGGCTTACGCCCCCCGCTCGCCTCAAGACATCGAACCTACTTGGTGTTGCCTTTCAACCACTCGGTCAGGTCGAGCGGCTTGGCGGTGTTGCGGGCGGCGGCGCCGCGGCCTTGCAGCGGGTGGTCGCCGTTGTGATAGCGGTGGCAGTCCGTGCAACTGTGTCGGGCGCCGCCGCCGCTGATCTCCTTACCGTCCAGCGGCACCCTTGTGCCGGCTGGCGAGTGGCACGCGCGGCAGGTGTCCACGCCGACGATCTGGGGCGGCTCCGGTTTGTCCGCTTCGGCCTGCGAGATGTACTCGCCCTTTTCCTTGATGCCGGGGTGGCAGGTGGCGCAGGTCGCGCCGCGGTGGCTCGCGTGGTTGAACTTGGCGTGCTTGAACCACACGGTGCGGTCGGGCACCGCCTTGATGCGGGCCTTTTCATTCTCGGTTTCGGGCGTCACGGTGTGGCACTTCGCGCACCCGCCGGCGACGCCGAACAGCAGCCTCTCGGCGGCGCTGGCGAGCTGGTCCGCCTCCTCGCCGAGCGTCCGTGCGGCCTGACCTTTCGGCGGGGCGTCGAGTTTGCCGCCGAGTTCCGGCGGGGCTTTCAGCGCCGGGTGGCCGCTGTCGCTCAGCCCCTTCAGGTAGCCGGCGCGCAGGTCGGTGGCGAGGTCGGCCGGTTGCTTGCGGTGTGCCACGTCGAACCGTGGCACCTCGAACTTCTTGCCGCCGGCCTCGACCACGCCCTCGTTCGCCGTCAGCGGGTGGCACGAGCGGCAATGCGCCTCGAAGTTGACCGGCAGGAAGTACGCGCCCTCGGCGCGGGGCGGCAACAGCGCGTGCGTCGGGTCGCCCTTCGCGAGCGTGTCTTTCAGCTTCTTGTACTCCGAATTCTGGTACTCCGGATCCGTTTCGGCGCGAACTCCGGCGTCGAGCGCGTGGCACGACGCGCAGTTCAGTTGGACCTTCGCATCGGCCGCGGCGCCGGGTGCGTACCGCGCGACGGCGGCATCACCGCCGAGTTTGCGGAGCTTCTCGACGGTCATCGCTTCACCGCCGTCGGCGGTGTACGCCTGCCCCGCGCCCATGTGAACGGCGTGGCTGAACGTGAGCGTCCGCGGGCTGTTCACGAGGACGGTCCGCTCGTTCGCGGTCCCCTCGTTCTCGACGCGAGTCTTCAGTGAGCGGAACTCGGGGTGGTCCGTCACGAAGTTCGTGATCTTGTTCTCGTATGGCGTGCCGCTCTTCGACTTCGCCGGGTCGTGGTACTTGGCGAGGTCCAAGTGGCACTGATTACAGTCCTTGTCCGCGAGCCGGACGAGGGAGTTGAGCGGGCCGTTGTGGTCGTGGTGGCAACTGGAGCAGCGGTTGTGGAAGTCGAGCGCCTCCCTGTTCGCGCTGGCGTGGTGGGCGGGTCCGGCGTGGCACTTCTCGCACGTCATGTCGTGCCACCGGTCGCGCGCGGTGAACACGTCGAGCGGGTTGAAACTGAGACCCTGCGCCTTGTGGCACGCCTCGCAGTTGTAGTCGAACGCGGCGTGGACGTTGGCGAGCCGGCCATGAGAGTGCGAGTACTGCACCCGCTGGGCCGGCTTGACGAGATCGACCACGCCCCACGCCCCGGCGGCGATGAGCGCGACCCAGCCGACCGCGTACTTGGCCCGGCGCAGCCCGTCCGGCCGGCGGAAGTACCCGCGCTTCCCGATGAACCGGTCCGACAGGTCGCGGCTTGGTGAACGAGGCATCTTTCTTCCAGTTTTCAGGGTTCAGTTTTCAGTTTTCAGTGTTCAGTCCAGACAGGAGGAGCTGTTGAGTTGCTTTCAGCATTCTTACTGAACACTGAAAACTGAACACCGAAAACTGCTCACCAATACTTCAGCGCGCGGACCGCGTGGAGGACCATT
>CANLGS010000207.1 GCA_947490035.1 Gemmataceae bacterium | reverse complement strand
GACGAGGAACCCGGTCGCCAGCATCACCTTCCCCATGATGTCCATGTGGTGGTCGGTGAAGAAGTCTTCGAGCTTGTACCACTTGCGCACGGGGATCGCGATTACGACGACCATCGCGAATCCGGAGTAGATCGCACCCGCGACGAAGAACGGCGGGAAGATCGTCGCGGGCCACAGCGGAACAATCGACACGGCGAAGTCGAAGCTCACGACGGTGTGAACGGAGAGTACCAGCGGCGTGCTGATACCGCCGAGGATCAAGTAGACCTTCTCGTAGCGCCGCCAGTGAATCGCGGAGCCGCGCCAGCCGAGCGCGAGCAGACCGTACACGATGCGCTGCCACCGCTTCTTGCACTGGTCGCGGAGCGCCGCGAGGTCGGGCACGAGGCCGAGGTACCAGAACACGAGCGACACGGTGAAGTACGTGGTGACCGCGAACACGTCCCACGTCAGCGGGCTGCGGAACTGCGGCCACACGCCGGCGACGTTGGGGAACGGGTAGAGCCAGTAGAAGAACCACGGCCGGCCCATGTGCAGCAGCGGGAAGAGGCCCGCGCACATGACCGCGAAGATGGTCATCGCTTCGCTAAACCGGTTGATGCTGGTGCGCCACTTCTGGTGGAGCAAGAGCAACACGGCGGAGATCAGCGTGCCGGCGTGGCCGATGCCGATCCACCACACGAAGTTGACGATCGCGAAGCCCCAGGCGACCGGGACGTTGATGCCCCAGACGCCGACGCCCATGTAGAACAGCCAGCACACCGCGATCGCGAGGATCTGCAGCATGGCGAACCCGGCCAGGAAGCCGATCCACCAGCCGCGCGGGTGGTTGCCGTCGAGTACGACGTTGCCGATCGCGTTGCCGACCGACACGAGGTCGTGCGGCTGCCCGGTGTACCCGCTCTTGACGAGCGGGTGCATCTCGGGTTCGAGCGGCAGCTCGGTCGAGCGGGCGGGAGGTAGTTCCGCTGTCGCCACGTCAGGTTCCTCGTTCTGGCGAACCCCGCCCGCAAGGGCGGGGGTGTTCCGGCACTGTGCGAGCGAACACCCCCGCCCTTGCGGGCGGGGTTCGCCTGCTTACTTCGGCATTGCGGGGTTCGGGTTCCTAATGGTCGCCAGGTGCGTGAGCCGCGGGCGCGTGTTCAGTTCCGCGAGCAGCCCGTAGTTCGCCGGCTCGTTCTTCCAACGCGACACGGCGCTGTCGGCGTCGTTCAGGTCGCCGAACACGATCGCGGTCGAGGGGCACGCCGACTGGCACGCGGTCAGGATTTCGCCGTCGCGGATCGGCCGCTGTTCGCGCTCGGCCACGATCTCCGCGCCGCGGATGCGCTGCACGCAGAACGTACACTTTTCCATCACGCCGCGGCTGCGCACCGACACGTCCGGGTTGCGGCCCAGCTTCAGCGTGTCCGTGTCCCAGTCGTTGCCCTTGAACGTCAGGAAGTTGAACCGGCGCACTTTATACGGGCAGTTGTTCGAGCAGTACCGGGTTCCGACGCACCGGTTGTAGGTCATGTCGTTGAGGCCGTCCGCGCTGTGGACGGTGGCACCGACGGGGCAGACGATCTCGCACGGGGCGTTCTCGCACTGCACGCACATGAGCGGTTGGAAGTACGTCTTGATCGCGCCCGCGTCCTTCGCGCCCTTCATGTCGGGCGTGGTGGACTCGTAGTACCGGTCGATGCGAATCCAGTGCATCTCGCGGCCCTTCGTCACCTGCGTCTTGCCGACGGTGGGGATGTTGTTTTCGCTCTGGCACGCGATCAGACACGCGCTGCACCCGGTGCAGGCGCTGAGATCAATCGCCATGCCCCAGCGCCGGCGCTGCGCCTCCTTGAGGTCCGGCACCAGCACTTCGGCGGGCTGGTACATGTTCAGCGGGTGCAACCGCTCGTCGTGCGGGTGTTCTTCCGGCGAACCCTTCGGACGGGGGATGTTCTCGTTGATGCCGGCGGTCTCGCCCGCGGCCATCGGCGGAATCTTCGCGAACGACTTGTTCGCGTTGTACTCGGCGAGGCTTCCCTTGCGGACCGGCTTGCGGTCGAGCAGCTTGCCGGAAACCGGGTCTTTCTCGGCCATCGCCCAGTGGCCCTGGGTGCAGGCGAGGATGTACGAACCGTTCGTCTTCGTGACCGTGGCCTTCGTGACCCACGGGGCGGTGGAGGTGCGCACCGGGTAGGCGTTGAACCCGCGAGCCGGCTTGCCGTCCACGTTCAGTTCGTCCGGCGAAGTGGCGACCCGGCCGACGCGCCCGCCGTCGCGACCGTGGCCGAGGTGAACGGTGATGGCACCGTCCGCGTGTCCGGGCAGGATCCACACCGGCGCCTTGATCTTCTTGCCGCCGACATCAATTTCGATGACGCCCACTTCGGCCCGGCCGTGCTCGCCGGCGCCCTTGTTCCAGTTGTAGTAGGTGTCCGACACCTGGAGTTCGTCGGCCGTCTTCGGGCTGAGGAACGCGGCGTTGTCCCACGCAATCTTCGTCAAGGGCTTGGGCAGTTCTTGCAGCCAGCCGTTGTTGGCGAACCGGCCGTCGTGGAGCGACGGGCACGCGCGGATGTTGAGTTCGTACTTGCCCGCACCGGGCACGGCGAACGCGTCGCCGGTGGCCCAGCCCGCCGCGAGGGTCGGGGACGGCGCGGTGGGCGGAGCAGGCGGGGTCGTTCCGGCTACCACGCCCGACCGCACCGACTCCTGCCAGAAGGTATCAAAGGCATCGGGCTTGGCGAAGTTCGGGAAGGTCTTCCGCACCTCGTCGGTGTTCTGCCACGTCGCGCGGACGATGTCGAGCGGGTCGCGTGAAGCGGCCGGCACGCGGGCGCCCAGTTTGGTGTCGATGTCGCCCGCGCTCGGCAGGATGGCCGCGAGCAGTTCGATGGCCGACTTGCCGTGGTGCAAGGGCGCGATGAGCGGTTGCTGGATCGCGGCCGTGCCGTCGTGCCCGCGGATGTCGCCCCACGATTCGAGGTAGTGCGATTCGTTGACGTGCCACTCGCACAGCACGCCGGTTTCGTCCTGGCGCTGACCGAGGTGGAGCGTGAACTTCTCTTTGGCAAACGCCGCGAGCGTGCCCGCGAAGTCGATGTCGGCGGGGGCGGTGTACACTGGGTTCGCGTCGCCGATGATGAGCAGCACATCGACCGACTTCGCGGTCAGTTCGTCGGTGAGCGTCTTCAGGTCGCTCATCTTGTCTTTGACAGTCACTTCCGGCGACGCGATGAATCGCACCGTCTTGCCGATGTTGTCGAGGTGGGCGTTGATCGCAAATGCGACGGCGTGCAACGAAGCCGGTGCGTGATCGCCCACGACGACGACCGTCTTGCCCTTCCGCGCGGCGGCACTCAGGTCGGCCGCGAGCGGCTTGAGCCAGGCCTTCGCGTCGGCCGCGTCCGGGGGCAGCGAGCCGGCGGGCGCGTCTTTCACGCCGAGTTCCCGCGCCAGTTCCCGCGCGAACAGTTCGATGTGCGCCGTGAGCAGCGGCAGCCGGTGGTCGGCGACGGCGCCGGTATTCGTCGGCATACACTCGACGGCGTAGAAGCGGTTCACCTGATCGGCCTGCACGCCTTCGGGGAGGCGAGCGCCGGCTCCGATGGCCGCCGCGTCCTTGCCGTTCTGCCGAATCTTGCGGCGGTCGGCGAAGTCGCGGCTGTAGCGGACGTGCCCCGGCCCGCTGCACAAGAAGTCGGAGTCGAGCGACAGGACGACATCCGCCTTGAGAAAGTCGTAGACCGCGCGGAGCGGCGTGCCGAACGCCTTCGCGCTACCGGCGCGGGCGTTCGCGCCGCTGATGGGTTCGTACTGAATCCAGCGCGAGTCGGGGAACGCGGTGAGCAGTCGCGTGAACTGCGCGCCGAGTGTGGGCGAAGTCGTCGTCTCGCTGAGGATGCGGACCTTCACGCCGGTGTTCGTCGTGCTGCCGGTGTAGAGCTTCGCGCGGAGGGCCGCGAGCGCCTCGTCGTAGCCGACCGCGTTGCCGCGCCGGGTGACGCCGCGCGAGCGGTCCGGGTCGTACAGGTCGAGCACCGACGCGAGCGCGTGCAGCCCGGCCCCGCCGAGGCTGGACGGGTGGTCCGGGTTGCCTTCGATCTTGGTCGGGCGGCCTTCGTTGCTGCGAACCAGAACGCCCTGCCCGTACCCGCCGAACGACGTGGCGGTGGCGAAGTACAGCGGCACGCCGGGGACCATCTCGTCCGGTTGCGTGGTGTACGGGACGATCTTGCGCTGCGACGCGGGGCGGAGGTTGCAGCCGGCGCCGGTGGCGAGCGCGACCGACGCGCCCATGAGCGCGAGGAACCGGCGGCGGCTCGGCTCGTCGGAGAACTCGGCCGCGCCTTCGGGGAACTCGTCGAGCGCGGCCGCCTGCGCCGCGGGCGACGGCGCGAGTTCGTCCAGCCCGCGCCACATGGTGGGCGCCGCGGTCGGCTCGTTCGCGGTGGTGTCGGTGCTGTCGAGTTTCATCGCAACCTCGCGTTAGCTCTTGGCTTTTGGCTCTTGGCTGTTAGCCAGACAACTAAACTTCCGGCCCTTCGTGTTGGCTGCGGGCCAACGGCTAACAGCTTTCGGCTAACAGCTATCTGTGGCACATCGAGCAGTTGGTGAGCGTGACCGCGTCGCGCACGTTGTACTTGTCCTTCAGGAACAGCCCGAGTTCCTTCTGGCTCGTCGGGCGGTCCTTGAACTCCTTCTTCTCCGCGTCGTACACCGCCGGGTCGGACAGCGCCGGGTGCGGCTTGCCGGCGAGCGTGCCACTCACCCCGAAGTCCTCGGCCGTCCACTTCGCCGGCTTCTTCGGGTCGTACTGCATGTTGAAGACTTCCGTCTTCGGCCGCAGGTGCTTCTCGGGTGCGCGGTGGCAGGAGATGCACCACTCCATCAGGAGCGTGCTGTTCTGCATGGTCAGGTTCATCTGGTCGAGCCGGCCGTGGCACGACACGCACCCGACGCCCTTCGCGACGTGGATCGAGTGGTTGAAGTACGCGTAGTGCGGCAGGTTGTGGACCCGCAGCCACTCGATCGGCTTGTCTTCCTTGTAGCTGTTGCGGACCGGTTCCAGCACGTCGGCGCCTTGCCAGATTTGCTGGTGGCAGTTCATGCACGTCTTGGTCGGTGGGATGTTGGCGAACCCGGACTTCTCGACCGACGTGTGGCAGTAGACGCAGTGGATGCCGAGCTGCCCGACGTGGTGGGCGTGGCTGAACGCGACCGGCTGCGGCCGGATCTCGCCCACGCCGGTGGCGTAGCTCGACCGGTAGAACGCGGCGCCCGTCACGCCCGCTCCGCCGGCCAAAAGCGGCGCGGCGAGAATGAGCATCTTGGCGATCGGGTTCAGCGCCTTCGGGAAGATCTGAGGCATGGCGAACCTTCCGGAATGTAAAATTAAAAAGGTAAAATGTAAAAGACGCGAGTCGCGACCTTTCCTTCTACCTCTCCCTCTTCAATTTTACTTTTTACCTTTTTCCTTTTACATTCCGACGCCGGAGGCGGCGGCTCACCACAGCCACGGGAGCGTGTCCCACTGTGTGTACCGCAGTCCCTGGTTCAGCGTAACCGTGATCGCGAGGCTGGTCGCGCACAGGAGCGTGCCGACCATCGCGTAGTTCTCGCCGCGCAGCCCGCCCTTCACGCCGCGGGCGAGCGAGATCAGGCCGAGGACCAGGCCCACGGCTGCGAGGATCGAGGAGAACGGGGTCCACCAGAACACGCACGCGGAGAAGAAGCCCATGCCGACCGACACGCCGGCCAACCCGCGGGCGACGTGGGAGTCGTTGGGCGAGCGCGTGCCGGTCGCCGGTGCGGTCGTTGCCGTGGGGTGTTCCACAATCGGGCCTCCGTCTTGGGGAGTGGTGGCCGTTCGACGCGGCGAGAAGGTGTGATGTGTCGCCTTCTCCGCCGGTGCTCCTTGTGAATTATAACTGGCCCGCGGGAGAGTCAACCCGACTTTGCCGCAATATTCACAAAGCCGAAATGTAGCCGCTGGAGCGCGGGAAAACAACAGGGGAAACAGGAAATCGTTCTAATGACAGCGCGGTGTCATTCCGGCGAATGTACCCGTACCGGCCCGCGCCGTTCGCGATTGCGCCAGGGGCGGAAACCTCCGAAGGGAATGGCGCAAACGCGAACGGCGATCGGGGAAACCCGACCGCCGTTCGCGTTTGCAGTGATTCAAGCCTCACGCGGCGCGGCGTTTCATCGGCCCGGTGTGGGTGTCCAGAACGCGCATCAGTGACGCGTAGCGGCGGTTCGTGTGGTACTGCTCGACGGTGGCCCGCGCGTGCAGCATACCGGGCACGTACAGCAGGATTGTCAGGCCGAGGTTTTTCGCCACTTCCGACGGGGCGGTGAGCAACACCGCGAGCGGCGGGCACAAAACGCAGAGGACAACCAGCATGGATGACTCCAAATGCCCGAATCCGTTCGGTGATGAATAATCTACCTCCACCTTACAGGACGAATGGTTAGGACACGCTTAACGAGTCCTGAAGGGGCAATGAGAAACGGACGGGGCGCGCCGGTTATTCCGGCGCCGCTCGCGGCTTCGCAACGGCCTACTCTCAAGGCCCGAATGTAATGGCGGGATCGCGCTCCTGCATCCGCTTGCGGTCGGCGGGGTCGGAGAGCGCGTGCAGGAAGTGGACGATGTCCCAAATCTTGTCCGGCGTGCCCGTCGCGTGCTGTGCGGACGAGGGCATCGCCACCGGCGCGATTCCACCGTAAATGCGCGCGTACAGGTCTTCGCCGGTGCGCCCGCCGCGGTACACGCCGAGCATCAAGTTCCGCGGCTGCACGATCGTCCCCCACACGTCCCACTTCAGTCGCTGTTCGCGGCCGTAGTTCGCGTGGCAACCGATACACCCGAAGTCGGACGAGTTGTACAGACGGTAGCCGCGCACCGCCGACTCGATGCGCTCCTTCTCGGTCATCGGCTTCTCGGCCGGAATCGGGATCGGGTTCTTCGCCGCGGCGCCCCAGTTAATCAGCACCGCGAGTTCGTTCTGGACGAACAGCCAGTCCAGTTCGCCGCCCTCGGCG
>CANLGS010000206.1 GCA_947490035.1 Gemmataceae bacterium | reverse complement strand
CAGTGGGCAGTTCAAACCGGGAACGACAACACCTCGGTTGACTGCCCACTGCCCACTGCCCACTGCCCACTGAAGACCAATGCAAGTCCGCTCGCTACCCGTGTTGCAGAACTGGGATTGCCACTCGTGCGGCGACTGCTGTCGCTCCTACGCGGTGCCGGCCACCGCCGACGAGCGGCGGCGCATCGAGGGGCAAGGTTGGGAATCGCTGCCGGAGTTCGCCGGCGTGCCGTTCTTCGTGAAGCGCCGCGGCGAGTTCTACCTGAACCACCGCGCCGACGGCGGGTGCGTGTTCCTCGGCGCCGACAACCTGTGCCGCATTCACGGCAAGTTCGGCTCGGCCGCGAAGCCGCTCGCGTGCCGCATCTACCCCTTTCTTCTCGTGCCCGCCGGCGACCACTGGAACCTCGGGCTGCGGCTCGCGTGCCCTTCGGCCACCGAGAACAAGGGCCGTGCGCTCGGCGCGCAACTCGGCGACGCACGCGAGTACGCCGCGTACTTCGAGAGTACCGCCGCGAAGGGCGTTCTCGAAGGGGCGGCACCGCCACCGCTGGCGGGTTCGCAATTCGTTCCGTGGAGCGACGTGGCCCGCATCGCGACCGCGTTCTCGGAGATGCTCGCGAACGACGCCGACCCGTTCGAGCGCCGCTGGCGCAAGATTCTGTTCATCGTCGCGATGCTCAAGAAGGCGACGTTCGAGGGCGGCGGCGACGCGAAGAAGGCCGTGACCGGCGGCAAACTGAGCGAGATGCTTCACGTGCTGGGCCTCGCGGCCGACGACGACGAACCCAAGACCGCGACCGAAGTGAAACGCCCGGGTTGGTCTGGGCGGACGGTGTTCCGGCAACTCGTCGCGGTGTTCTCGCGCAAGGATCACGGCGTGGAGAAGGGCGCCGCCCAGCGCGGCCCGGTGCGCCGGTTCGCGTCCGCGGTCAAGTTCGCGGTCGGCAGCGGGCGCGTGCCGAAGGTTCACGCGGTGATAACCGACGCCGCCACGTTCGCGGGCGGCGAGGTGCCGCTCGGCGCACTCAGTGACAACGCGGTGTCACTGCTGGCGCGCTGGCACCGGCTGAAGGTCGAATCCCTCCAGTTCTGCGGCGCGCCGAACTTCGGGCTGAGCGTGTGGGAAGGTTTGGAATCACTGGCGCTGACGTTCCCGGCCGCGATGTGGTTGGCCCGCGTGCTGGTGGCCGGCGGCAAGGCGCCCGACGCGGCCGTGACGCAGGCGGTGCGCATGGTCGATGACAACTTCGGGTTCAACCCGCTGCTCGGTTCGGCGCGTCAGAAGTTCGCGCTGCGTCTGCTCGCCAACCGCGGCGACCTGCCGCGACTGATCGCGTGGTACGGCCGGTAAGTAGTCATCACGCTCCGCGTGATGTCCGGAGTGTAGTCATCACGCTCCGCGTGATGCACGCCGCGCAGCGGCGCCTTGCGTTACGAAAGAGAAAGCCGTTCGCTGCGCGGACGCATCACGCGGAGCGTGATGACTGCACTCCGGACATCACGCGGAGCGTGATGACTACACTCACTCATCCACATCGAACTGCACCAACCGGCCGTCGGCGGTGCCGCACACGCCGGCCGAACCGTCGGCGGAGAACGCGAGCGCCGTCAGCGCCGCGCAATCCCAGTCGTACTCGCGCACCACCTTCCACGTCCGCGGATCCCACAACTTCAGCCGGCCGTCGTCACCGACCGTTGCGAAGTGACGGCCGGACGGGAGGAACGCCGCGTCGCGGAAGCTCGCTTCGATTCGCGGACCTGACTTGCTCGTCCCCGTCGAGATGCCGAGGAGGTGGAACTCGTCGGCCCAGCCGAACGCGCAGGTGCCGCTGTCGCGGTCGAACGACACGAAGCCGGGCACGGTGAACCGGGTGCCTCTGGGCATTCGGTGACGGTAGTCGATCCCGCCGGTTCGCCCGAACCGCAACTCGAAGCCGGACGACGAGATGCCAGCCAGGAACTCACCGTTCGGGCTGAACGCGAGCCGATTGAATGGCGGCCAGTCGTCGAACCCCAAGATCGACCGCAGGATGAGCGGCGTCCAACGCAAGTCAAATTTCGTGGCGAGTGGTGGCGAGGTAAGCATCCATCGCGCCAGTTTTGCTTGGTTCGTGGGTATGCCTGTTGTGTTGAGGAGTGCGTGTGTCGTAGCGACGAGTGTCTTGCCGTCTGGAGACACGGCTACGCCGCCTGCGAACCGCAGTCCCCGATCTGGCAGTTCCGGCGGGAGTCGCTCAACTCCCTCTGGGCACAGGGCGCCGCGGAGCGCCCGCACGAACCAGTCGCTGCCCGGCGCAAACACAACCTGTTCGGCTGTGCCCGTCGAGCGAGCGCCGGGCACCGGTTCGCCGGTCGCCCAGTGGAATACGCCGAGCGCTTCTATCCCGCACGCGGCGACGAACCGGCCGTCGGGCGACACCGCGACCGCACGCACTTCGCCAAGTTTCGCCTCGATCACACGCATCGGGTTCGCGCTCCGCCGCGCGTCGCGGCTACGCGACGCTCTTCAGGGTCGAGCCATTCTACTTGACAACCGTTGCCATCTGCTATTTCACTACTGTCGTCGAAATCGGCACCGGCTCCGCGTATTATTGCTGAGAGGACGACTCACGAGAGCGCGACCATGCCGCCGAGACGAACACCGCCGGCCGGACCTCCGGTCGCTCACGCTCCCGGCTCGCCGAACACCAGCGCGTCTCCCGTCGCTTCCAACGCGGCGAAGCCGGCGCCCAAGCCGCCGCCCGCGGTGCCCATCGGCGAGCGCACGTCGGAGGTGCTGAAGCTCGCGTACCGCGCGAACCGCGCGGTGCTGCTCGAAGGCCCGACTGGTATCGGCAAATCGGAACTCGTGAAGCAGGTCGCGGACGAACTCGGCATCGACTTCGCTGTACTCGACCTCAGCTTGCTCGAACCGCCGGACCTCGTCGGGCTTCCCATTCTCGCCGACGGCCGCACACGGTACGCAATCCCGTCCGCGCTTCCCACTGAAGGCGCGGGCATTCTGCTGCTCGAAGAACTCAACCGCGCCGACCGCACCGTGCAGCAGCCGGCGTTGCAACTCCTCACCGCGCGGAAGCTGCACGAGTACGAACTGCCGCCGGGGTGGGTGCCGTTCGCCGCCATCAACCCGGAGGACGGCGAGTATCAGGTCACGCCCCTCGACCCGGCTTTGCGGTGCCGGTTCCTTCAACTGAAGGTGCGCGCCGACATCCGCTCGTGGCGCAAGTGGGCGGAGCGGAACTGCCCGAACGTCGCGATCCGCCGGCTCGCGGCGCAGCACGACGACCTGTTCGACACCGTCCCGCCGCGGACGTGGTTTTACGTGGCGCAGGTCGTCGCCGTGATGACCGACGCGGACCGCGCCGACGAGTCGTTCCTGAACGACGTGCTCGGCGGGTATCTTCCGCCGGCGTGGGTGAAGCGGTTGCGCGACGAACTCGCGAAGGAACTCGACACCACCGACGCGGACGACGCGGAGGTGCTGCCCTTGCTCGCGCGATACCACACCGACGGCTCACTGCAAGTGCGGCTCCGCGGTCTCCGCGACGCGGGCCTCACGGACCACTTCCACCAGCTCTCGCGCCGGCTGCTCGACATCGTTGACGGGGCCGAACTGCTGCGGCTCATCGACGCGAACGCCTTTAGCATGGACGCGTTCGACGCGCTACTCGCGGACCTGCCCGGCGACCTGCGCGCGGGCGTGCAGAAGGCCATCGGCGAACAGGCCGCCGCGGCGCGGCTGCTGCCACTGAGCGCGGAGCAGATCGCGGAGGCGCACTACGCGACCTCCGCGCGCATGGCGACGGTCGCGGCGTGGGTGAACGACCCGCTGAAGGCGCACCGCGCGGTGATCCTCGCGAAGTCGCTGGGGAAGTGGCTCGACGCGCGCTCCGCGACGGACCTGAGCATCCTGAAGCAGCGGCCCGCCGCGCTCGCGGGCTTGACCGCGTTCGCGCGCCAGGTTCGCGGCGTCGGGCAACACGGCCTGGACGACACGCTGGCGAAGCATGGGCTTGTGTAGCGATTCGCTCCTTCGGGGCGAACGCTAAACGAACTCCTGACTCCTGACTCCTGACTCTCATGGTCACACCAATCCACGACTGGTTCACCGGGTTCGTGAACGGGGCGCAGTTCCTCGCGAACTACCCGTACTACGCGGCGGTACTCGCGCGCGTGCAGGCCGTCGAAGACCCGTCCGTCCCGGTGATGGCGGTGTCCGCGCACGGCAAGCACGTGTGGCTGCACGTCAACACCGACTACTTCATGCAACCCGGCTACATGAAGTACACGCAGGGCGTGCTGCTGCACGAGGTTCACCACGTCGTCCTCGGCCACCTCGCGAACCCGGAGTTCGCCGCACCCGCGCACCCCGACCTGATGGAAGTCGCGATGGAGGTGAGCGCCAACGAGTTCATCCGCGACCCGCTGCCGGGCAACCCGCCGGTGTGGACGATGTTCAAGCAGCATGGTCTTGGCATGGGCCAAAGCACGCTCGAACGCTACGAACTGCTGGTGAAGGCGCGACAGGCCGGCGCGGACATTCCGGTGCCGGCGCGGTGGGTCGATTCGCACATCGCGCGCGGCGTGGGCCGATGCGTGCCCGGCAGCGGCCGACCGGATACGAGCCAGTACATTCGCGTGAAGCGCCTCGTTTCCAGCGCGATAGATCAAGTGAAACGCGACCGCGCGCGGAACGGGTTAACCGGCATGGGCGGTTCGCTCGTGGGCCGCGATCCTGGGAACTTCATCGAGGAGTTGGACGAAGAGTTCCCAACGCCGCTGAAGCCGCGGATGGACTGGAAGACCGCGCTGCGGCTGTTCGCGACGCCGCAGCGCCGCGCGTTCACCACGTACACGCGACCCAACCGCCGGCACCGCGAACGCGTGGGCGAGATTCCGGGGCGCATCTACCGGCCGGACGTGGCGAGGCCGAAGCGCCTGATGGTCGCCATCGACACGTCGGGCAGCATGAGTACGGACGAGCTGAACGTCATCGCGGGGGAACTGAGAAGGTTGAGCCGGCTCGCGCGGTTCACGGTGGTGGAGTGCGACACGATCATCCACCGCGTGTACCCGTTCGCGGGCGCGTTCGCGGACGCGGCCGGTCGCGGCGGCACCGACCTGCGCCCGGTGTTCGAGCCGGCGTTCCTGGCGGAACACCGGCCCGACGGCGTGGTGTACTTCACCGACGGCGAAGGTCCGTATGACGAGCAACCGCCCGGCGTGCCGACGCTGTGGGTGCTGACGAAGGACTGGCCGTTCCGCTGCCCGTGGGGCCAGCAAACGCTGATGCGCGGTCGGGACTGACAGCGGACAGAGTACACGAACCGGATTCCGCTACGGTAGTCACTTAAAGCCCCGAGATGACCACCGAGTAGCCGCGGTTCTCGATCACCGAGCAGTCGCCGAACGTCTCGAAGATGAGCGGCATCACCGCAGTCGGCATCTTGGTGACGATGTAGTACTTGCCGTGCGGCCTCAACAAGTCTTTCGCGCCCTCAATGAACAGCTTGGTGATCTCCGACTTCGCGTAGTACGGCGGGTTCGCCAGGATCACGTCGAACGCGCGGTCCTCCAGCCCCTCCAGCCGCGTCGCGGTCACGAACCGCGTGTTGGTCACGTTGTTGGCCTTCGCGTTCAACTCCGCGAGCGCGAGCGCGCGCAGGCTGCTGTCGATGAACGTGATGCAGCCCTTCGGCCCGGCCTTCGCGCTCGCGAGGCACCCGACCGCGCCGTTCCCGCAGCCGAGGTCGAGGACGTTGTCGCGCTCGTTGATTTCGGCCACTTCGAGCATCGCCCGCGAGCCGGTGTCGAACCGCCCGTAGCTGAACGTGCCGGGGCGCGACACGAACTCCATCGGCGCGCCTTCGCCGATCTTCGCGTGGTACTTGATCTCGTGCCGCCGGCGCTCGGTGCTGTCGTCGGTCTTCGCGCTGAAGAACGCCATGCCGTGTTCGCTCGACGGCGTCTCGCCGCACTTGCCGAAGAGCTTCTTCTGGAGCTTCGCGAACTGGCTGTCGCGCTCGTACTCGGAGAGCGTGAGGAACAGCCCGCCGGGCGCGAGGACGTGGTACCCCTGCTCGACCACATCGAGTTTCACCTCGCGGTCGGCGTATGCGCTCGCGGGGAAGATGACGGTGTTGAACTTCGTGGGCAAGTCCCACAGGTCCGCGACCGTGACGACTTCCGCCGCGACGCCGACTTCGGCGAGCGTCTCGCGGACGCGGGCGGTCTGGTGCAGGTCGAACTGCGCGCAGGTGACTTCGGCTTCGGGCAGCCCGAGTTCCTTCACGAGGTTGGCGACCGGCCACGGCGGCCCGAGCGCGATCAGGACCGGCGGCTTGACGCGGTGCGCGACCGTCGCGAAGAGTTCAGTGAGGTGCTTCATGCGGTAAAGATAGAGGGGGAGACGAGAGAGGGGAGACAAGGAGACAAGAGAGGGGGAGACAAGGAGACAAGAGAGAGGAGACAAAGCGCGTTCGCTCTGCTCTCCCCTCAACAGTTCGTCAGCGATTCGCTGCGACGATCCACTGTTCTGGGTGGCACCGCATCGAGACGAGCATGCGGATGACCTCTTCGTAAAGGGTGTGCAATTCAACTCCCGCTTCTCGATTGAGGTATTCGCATTTCACCGCGAACGCGACCCAGGTTTGCGTTTCGGCCGCTTCGCTTTCGGCGTCGTTCACCTTGCTAATAAACGCGGCCTCGTAGATGCGCTTCCGCCACGCTTCGGACAGGTTCGCGCACACCGAGCGCGAAGAACGTCGAACTTGGTCCGTGAGCGAGTACACCTCTTCCCGCGGGAACGCTTTCGAGGCAACGAACAACTTCATCGCGGCATCGAATGCCTTCTTGTAAACCTCGAGTTCAAAGTGCGATTTGATTTGGGCGTAACCGGTCGGGCTCTCTGGATGAAGTCGTGTCCTGACAAGGACATGGGCAGATCGACGGTGACGAAACAGCCTTCCTGGCGGAGAACATGGGTAACCACACCAACATGCTCGTCCAACCAGGAAGGCCGGGAGTCAT
>CANLGS010000205.1 GCA_947490035.1 Gemmataceae bacterium | reverse complement strand
GTATCCTGGTAGAGAATCAGGACCAGTGCAAGAAGGGTTGCCCGGCGTGCAGCCGCGTGTGCCCGCAGCAGGCGATCATCTTCCCGGAGTACAAGTCGCCCGCGATCGCGGGCGCGGAAACCGGCGTCGTCGGCGGGCTGAAGATCGACCTGAGCCGCTTATTCGGTGGCGACGCGGGCGACGCGCTGAGCGCGGCCGTGAGCGAGCGCGACCGCGAGTTGCTCAACGACGGCCGCGCCGCGGTCGGCATGGCGGTCGGCATTCCCAAGCGCCAATCGGACAAGCCGCAGGGACCGAAGGACGACCTGGATAAGCTGGTGGACGACTTGGACAACCTGGGGTTGTGATTTGTAGGGTGGGACAAGGCTTTGCGACGTCCCACCTCTTCTCTTGGTGGCACAGACATTCCTGTCTGTGCGGTTGCACCATCCAAACACACAGACAGGAATGTCTGTGCCACCAAACCAAAGGCAGGGTGGGACGGCCATTCCTGTCTGTGCGGTTGCACCATCCAAACACACAGACAGGAATGTCTGTGCCACCAAACCAAAGGCAGGGTGGGACGGCGCAGAGCCTTGTCCCACCCTACAAGATCACGCCAGCTTCCTTCCCGCGAGTGATTCCAGCACCCGCAGCGGGGCCGCGTTCGGGTTCCGCATCGCGCGCACGTCCACCCAGAACGTCTGCTCCAACTGGTGCGCGCCGGAGATGGCCGCGTGCGACACCTGATCCGTGAAGCACACCCACGTACTTCCCGCCGGGAACGGGTGCGTCGCGGTCGCGAAGCGCGCCTGATAGTCCGGGTCGAGCTTCATCGCGTCGTGCAGTTTCAGCATGTAGTGGTCGTACCGCGAGCGGACGGCTTTCGTCACCCGAATCGCCGCGAGCAGCCCGCGCTCGCCGGGCAGCGGTGCGCGGAGCTTGTCCCAGTACTTCCGCGCCACCGCCTCGAACGGCTCGCCCACTTTCCACACCCGCGCGCGGCCGTCGGGGTTCACGTTGCTGAACACCCGCAGGATGCGATTCCCGCTCGAAGGCTGGCTCGGGAAACTGTCCACGTGCAACCGCGTGTCGTCCTTCCGCCACGACTGAGTGCGCCCCGCGATCTCGACCGGGCGCAGGCTCGTCTTCGCCTGATGAAGTCCGTCGCCGTAGGTCGGGAGCAAGGTCGCGAGAAGTGCGCGCGTGGAAGTCGCGAACCGGTCCATCAGTGCACGGAGGTCGTCGAGTTTCATCGTCGCGACGTTCAGCCCGCCGAGCTTGCCGCTTCGCGGGTCGTAGCTGACGTTCTTCGACTTCCCCACGAGTGCGGGGTCGAGGTACGCACGCTCGGCCTCGCTTAACTCGAACCGCAGTTCGGGCATGAAGAGGACGTGTCCGGCTTCGAGCGCGTCGGTGGCGACGCCCTGCTCCGCGGCCGGCAGCGTGCCGTTCCAGGTCGCGAGACTGATCGGATGGATCGCGGTCATTCGGCACCCTCGACTGCGGGGAACGCTCAGTCCCTACAATCGACGCAGCCGACCCGCGTGCTTGAATCAAACGGTTCCGACATGACCAGCGCAGATCGCCTCAAGTCCGCGTACCTCGTCGCCCGCGACGCGCTCCTCGCGGAGCGCGTGCCCGAAGGCCACTGGGTCGGCGAACTATCGACCTCCGCGCTCTCGACCGCGACCGCGATCATGGCGCTGCACCTGGTGAACCCGTTCGAGCACCGTGCGCGCATCGACGCCGGTATCAAGTGGCTCGCGGACCACCAGAACGCCGACGGCGGGTGGGGCGACACGGTCAAGAGCTTCTCGAACATCTCGACCACGATGCTGTGCCGCGCCGCGTTCAAGCTGATCGGCGAGAAGGATCACGACGAGACGGTTCGGAAGGTGGAGGACTACATCACGGCAAAGGCGGGCGTGCTCCCGGCGCGGCGGGCGGCGGCTATCCGCGCGCGGTACGGCAAGGATCACACGTTCTCCGTGCCGATCCTGATGACGTGCGCCATCGCGCGAATGGTCAAGTGGGAAGAAGTGCCGCGACTGCCGTTTGAGGCGGCTTACTTACCGCAGAGTTGGTATCGCTTCGCGAAGATGCCGGTGGTGAGCTACGCGTTGCCCGCGCTCATCGCGATTGGTCAGTGCATCCACCACCACCGGCGGAACAACAACCCGATTCGCGACATCACGCGCTGGTTCGTTCGCGGGCGCACGCTGAAGATTCTGCGACGCATTCAGCCGACAACCGGCGGCTACCTTGAAGCAACGCCGCTGACGAGCTTCGTCGTAATGGCCCTCTCCGCGATGCGCCGGCACCGCTCGCGTGCCGAGAACGAAGTGATCGCCGAAGGCGTGCGGTTCATCGTGAACTCGATGCGTCCCGACGGCAGTTGGCCTATCGACACGAACCTCGCGACGTGGGTGACGACGCTCGGCGTGAACGCACTCGCGGCCGCGAACGACCTCGACTCACTCGATACGAAGGACAAGATTCTCGCGTGGCTACTGAAGCAGCAATACAAGGAGCGACACCCGTACACGGGCGCCGACCCTGGTGGGTGGGCGTGGACCGACCTCGCGGGGGGCGTGCCCGATTGCGACGACACGCCAAGCGCCTGGATCGCTGTCAATTTCCTGACGCTGAGAGATAGCCACCAGCAATCGAAGGAGGCAGAACAGGATGCCGCGCGCGACCAAGCGAATGCTGCCGTGCTGTGGATGCTGTCACTTCAGAACAAGGACGGCGGGTTCCCGACATTCTGTAAAGGTTGGGGAACTCTCCCCTTCGACCGCAGCGGAAGCGATCTCACCGCACACGCGTTGCGGGCAATTCATCGCTTCCTCCCGCCTGGGTTGCCGTTCCTCGACAAGCACGGCGAGGGGGCGATCTTCAACGGATTGGAATACCTGACGCACGAACAGCGCGCGGACGGTTCGTGGCTGCCGCTGTGGTTCGGGAACCAGCACGCACCCGACGACATCAACCCCGTTTACGGCACCGCGCGCGTACTCGCCGCGTACCGCGATCTGAACATGAAGGATTCGCCGGAGTGCCGTCGCGGGGTGGAATACCTGTTGTCCGTGCAAAACGCCGATGGCGGGTGGGGCGGCGCGAAGGATTGCCCTTCGAGCGTGGAGGAGACGGCGCTCACGGCTCGCCTGTGGATAGAGGAATCGCGTGGCTCGTTGAAGCCGTGGAATCAGGGAAGTTCCGCGACCCGTCGCCCATCGGGTTCTACTTCGCGAAGCTGTGGTACTTCGAGAAGCTGTACCCGCTGATCTTCACGGTCGCGGCACTCGGCCGCGCGGCACGCGCGACATTCTAACGTGTACAAACGTTCCACGTGGAACATTAGGCAAGTGTGGCGCCCTGCGCAACGCCGCGCGAATAGCAAATGTGATTCGCCCTTTCCGAGAGTGTGGTCCGCCGCTCCGCGGCGGTGCCTGTCGCTTTCTGTGGGAAGCACACATCGCACCGGCAAACCAAGACCGCCGCGGAGCGGCGGACCACACTCCGAACGCGGTCACTCCTCCTTCACAGGTTCCGGCGGAAGGATCGGCTTGAACTCGCCCTTCCCCTTCTTGTCGAGGTTCTTGTTCAGGTCGGCCGCGTCGAAGTCCACCTTCGCGCCCTTCTCGGGCACGTCCACCTTCGCGCTCCACAAGGTCGCGTTCACCACCACGCGGCGGAAGTTCTCGTCGGCCCAGTTGCGGTGGAAGTGACCGCCGGTGAAGCCGAAACTGCGGCCCTTGTCCTTGCGCTCGAACGCCCACGCCATCGTTTCGATTTCGCCCTTGCGCTCCTTCAGGTGTGGTGTTCCGCGCTTGTCGTCCGGCGGGAGCGCTTGCAGGATCGGCGTGACGCCCTTCATGTCGTCGATCCAGCGCATCCCGAAGTACCACTCGTCGCGGATCGTGAACGGCTTCACGCCCCTGGTGATGTCGTGCTTCGGTAGACTGCGGATGTTCGCGTCCCAGTGCGGATTGAACGAGTAACCGGTTTCGTAGTAGCCGCCGAGCCAGCCCTTCACCGGGCCGGCGATGTCGCGGTCGCCCTGCTTCACCGGGTACTCCACCGCGTAGTGCAGGTTCACCCAGCCGCAGCCGCGGTCGAGCTGCTTCTGAATGATCGTCATGCGCTCCGGCTTGATCGCGGGGTGATTGCCGCCGCCGTCCATGTACATCACGACGCAGTCGGCGGTGTCGAACAGCTTCTCGTTCTTCGGCCAACCGTCGCGGGCCATGATCGGGAACACGCCGTCGGTTTGCTTGAGCAAGTTCATGAGAACCGCGCTGCCGGCGAAGAACTCGTGATCGCCGGGACCGTGGCTGACGCGGCCCGCGACGATGAGGACGCGCTTGCCCTTGAAGTCGGCCGGCGGCTCCACTTCGAGCGGCACTTTGGACTGGTCGTAGGGATCAGTCTTCGGCTCTTCGGCCCGAACCGCCGCGAACGGGGTTAACAGGATGAGAGCGGAGAGGAATCGGGTCATGGCGTGAAAGACTCCGGCGGGTGGCGGGTATCGCGGGTGGTACGGGGCAGCTACACGAAACCGCGCCGCGACCCGGAACGCAAGCGCCGTTTTCAGTTGCATCCCGAACGCGATGTGACCAAACTGGTTCGGATACCTCCCGCCTTGTATCTTCTCTCTGCGCGTCCGCAAGAGCGTGCGGCTCGCGTTTCCGCTGAATCTGCCAAGGGATTTACCCGTGACGACTGTCGCCGATGCCATCGCCGAAGCCACGACCGAACGCGCCCCGACCAAACCGCCAAAGCTGAACTCCGCCGCGTTCAAGGAGGTTCCGCAGGTGCGCGCCGTGCGGGACAGCATCCGCGCGGAGGTCGAGAAGTTCTGCAAGACCGTCGATAAGTCGAAGCCGCTGACGCGCGAATCGACGAAGGAGATGGCCGAAAGCGTTCTCAAAACGCTCGGACTCGGCGAGACGTGCCTCGGCTTCACGATGGTGATGCTGACCAACGAGTTCTGGCGCGAACAGGTCGCGGCGATCCCGTTCAACCGGCGCCTCATGCTGCTGCCGCACTGCCTGAAGAACGCGGAAGGCTGCCCGGCGGAGTACGACGAGTTCGGGTTAGACTGCAAGAAGTGCGGGGCGTGCGAGGTCGGCGACTTCCGCACGAAGGCCGAAGAACTCGGCTACAAGGTGCTGGTGAGCGAAGGCACGCCGATCGTGCTGAAGATCATCGTCAGCGGCCACATCGACGCCATCGTCGGCGTCGCGTGTCTGAACGTGCTGGAGAAGGCGTTCGATAAGGTGCTGCTCGCGGGCATCCCATGCATCGCGACGCCGCTCTTGTCGAGCAACTGCAAGAACACGTCGGTTGACAACGACTGGGTATTCGAGTCGATCGGGTTGCACACGCCCGCGCCGGGCGCGAAGACCAAGACGTACATGCACCTGATGCGCGCCTCGAACACGATGTTCGAGGAACCGGAACTCACGCGACTCGTTCCCAAAGCACGCGCGGCTTCGCCAGCGCAAGACCCACTGCGCAAGCACGAAGCCATCGCCTACGACTTCCTCTCTCGCGGCGGCAAGCGCAGCCGCCCGTTCATCACGCTGGCGACTTACGACGCGCTCAAGGGTGCGCCGGCCACACTCTCCGAGACCGGGTGGGAACTGCCGGACGCGGTGAAGCGCGCGGCCATCGCCATCGAGACGTTCCATAAGGCGAGCCTCGTTCACGACGACATCGAGGACGACGACTCCTACCGCTACGGCCAGGAAACGCTCCACCGCGTCCACGGCGTCGGTACCGCGATCAACCTCGGCGACTACCTCATCGGCCTCGGCTACCGCTGCGTATCGCGCGACCGTAAGGCGCTCGGCGCGGAAACCGCGGCCGACATCCTCGACAAGCTCGCGGACGCGCACATCAAGTTATCCGAAGGCCAGGGCGCGGAACTGCTGTGGCGCGACGCAAAGGACAAAGCTCTGACAACGCTCGACGCGCTGAAGATTTACGCGCTGAAGACCTCGCCCGCGTTCGAGGCCGCGCTTTACACCGGCGTGCGGCTCGCGGGGCCGTCCGAACAGTACGAGAAGATGGTCACGGACTTCAGCCGCAACGTCGGCGTCGCGTTCCAGATTCTCAACGACATCAAGGACTGGACCGGCGACGAAGACAACAAACTCGTGTCCGGCCAGGACGTGCTCGCGGCGCGGCCCACCCTGCTACTCGCGCTGGCGCTGGAAGGCTCGTCGCCGGCACAGCGCGAGGAACTGCTGTACCTGATCGCCAACGCCCGGACCGCCGGAGTGAACAGCGACGAGATCGTGGCCCGCGTGCGGCACCTGTACTTCGCGGCGAAGGTGTTCGAGAAGGCCGAGAAGTTGGTGGACAAGTTCCGCGCGAAGGCCGAATCGCTTGCGGACGAGGTGCAGCCCACCGAGTTCCGCGAACTGCTCTACTACCTCGTCGATAGCGTGCTGGAGAAGCCCGAACTGCCGCGCCAGGGCGTCACGCAGTTCGTGGAACTGGGCAGGTGAACCGCGACCGTAAGGGAGCGGGTGGGCTTTGATCCACCACCCGCTCCCTTACGGTCGCGGTTCACCATAACTGCCGTAAGCCTTCTCGCCCGCGCCGGTATCCCTCCCCAGCCCGCCGTCCGCCCCCTGACCGACTTCACGCCGTGAGGGGCCGCCGTTGCTCACCACCGCCCCCACGTTCGACCACTTGTACCGGCTGTTCCCCGATTCGCCGGACCGACCCGAAGCGGTCGAGGTGTCCGCGGAGGACGTGCCGGAACCCTACCAAAAGCTCCTCGTCCACACGCACCACATGACCGTGACGGTCGAACAATATTACGGTTCGCCGGTGGGCGTTCGCGTCCTCTCACGCCGGCGTGAGGGCGACGAGTACGCCCGCAAGATTCTGCTCTCACTGAAGGACGACCCGGCGAACGTGGTGCAGTTCGGTCTCGTCCGCATCGACCTCGGCGTGTGCCCGGAAGCCGTTCGCACCGCGATCCTGGAAGGCAAGACCCCGCTCGGCCGCGTGCTGATTCAGAACGACATGCTGCGCCGCATCGAGCCTGTGGCGTTCCTGCGCGTGTCCCTCGGCCGCACGATGGCGGAG
>CANLGS010000204.1 GCA_947490035.1 Gemmataceae bacterium | reverse complement strand
TCCGTGGTCCGCAAGATGGCGTTGGCCATGTTGAAGAAAGCTACGGCCAAGATCGGTATCAAAAACAAGCGACTGAAAGCCGGCTGGGACGAGACGTTCCTCGAACACGTCCTACGCGATTTCCTCGACAAATGAGTGCAATTGCCCTGGTGCCGTCGGGCAGGGTGGGTTCCGTGACCGCCTTCGGATTCACGGCGGGGTCGGCGGCCAACGCCACGTAACCGAGGGTAAATAACGCGAACAGCGCGGCGATGCGGGAGGAGTGCATTGCGACCTTGGGGAGAGTTCGGGATGGCGGACGATACCGGGGGGTGGTTCATGATATCGCAACGACGGACCGGGGCGCAGCGTCAGTTATTGTGCATCATCACCTGCGCGGGGTTGATCGCCTTGTACTTCCCCTTGTTCGCGGTAATCTCAAACGCTCGCGGAACCGCGCCGATGCCGTTCAAGACGTGCGTGATCGTGGGCTTCAGGCGCACGCGCTCGGATGCGACCAACCGCACCGTGTGTTCGAGGTGGCCGAGCGTGCTGATGTCCGGGAACAGGTACCGCAGGCTGCGCTCGCGTAGCACGTCGATGTTCAGTTCGAGCGGGCCGCCGAACCACGACACGCCGATGATCTTCCCGCCGCTGCGGACCGCGTCGAGCGCGCTCAGGAGCGACTGATTCCCGGCCAGCCCCTGTTTCGGGCTGCCGCCGGCGCACTCGAATACCACGTCCGCGCCGTTGCCTTCGGTGAGATCGCGGATCGCGGCCACCGGGTCGCACTCCTTCGCGTTGAGCGCGTGGTCCGCGCCGAGTTCGCGCGACATCGCGCACGCTTCCTCGCGCACGTCGACGGTGATGATTTTCCCCGCGCCGCTGATGCGTGCAATCTGAAGGCACTCCAGCCCCATGCTCCCCTGCCCGAAGATCGCGACGGTATCCGCCACCCGCAGTTCGGCCGTTTCGACCGCCGCGACGCTGTCGCTGAGCGACTGAAGGCACGCGGCCTCGCCGTCGGAGATGCGGTCGTCCACGAGGGTGAGAGCGCATTCGGGAATGCGCGCCCGCTCCGCGAAGCAACCCGGCAAGTCGAAGCCAATGACCGGCCCTTTGCGACAGAGCGCGCTGCGCTCGGAGAGGCACATCCGGCATTCGCCGCACGGAAGTTTCGCCCGCGCCGCGACGCGATCGCCGGCCTTCACGCGACTCACGCCCGGCCCGACTTCGAGCACCCGCGCGCAGAACTCGTGCCCGAAAAGCTGAAGCGGGGCTTCCGCTTCGAGCCGCCGCTTCACGCGGTCGTAGGCGAGCGTGGGGATGCCCTGCGCGAGTTGCGCCTCGGTGACGCTCGGCTGAACGCAGATCGGCTCAACGATAACGTGCCCCGCCCCGCACGCGGGTTCGGGAATGTCGTCGAGGCGCATGTCGCCGAACGCGTGGAATCGCCAAGCTTTCATGTGTCGCCCTCTAACGTGAACTTCTGGAGCGCGTGACAGTCCGGCGGTACCAGCCCGCGACTTCCGCCCGCGGACCACGTCACTTCCGACACGTACACGCTGCCCCGCGAATCGACGCAAATGTCGTGGGGCGCGAAGAAGTCTCCCGGCGCGGTCGGGTTGCTCCCGCCGCCCCAACGGGCGAGGAGGTTGTGCTCCGCGTCGAACACGCTGACCCGCCCGCCGGTGGCGTCCGGCGCGGGCGGCGCGGTGCCCGGCCACATCCCGGCGCGGTAGCCCAACTCCGCGACGTAGAACTTGCCGCTCCGGTCGATGAAAAGTTGCGACGGCCGCGCGAGGCCGGTCCACTCGGAGAGGAACTCGCCCTTCGGCGTGAAAAGTTGAATGCGGCTGTTCTCGCGGTCCGCGACGTACACGACGCCGTCGCGGTCAATCGCGATCCCGTGCGGCACGCGGAACTGCCCCGGCCCACTTCCCGGTTCGCCCCACGAGAACAGCAACCGCCCGTCGGTGCCGAAGACGTGGACGCGAGCGTTACCGTAGCCGTCGGTGACGTACAGTTCGCCGCCCGGAGCGACCGCGAGGTTCGTGGGGTAGTGGAACGGCGGCCCGGCGTACTTGATGGTACGGAAGTCGATACTCGTCGCGCCGGTGTCGGATGGCTGTGCGTGCGTGCCGAGCGTGAACAGCAACTCGCCGTTGGGCGAGAACTTCCGAACCGTGTGGCCCATATCGTCGGTGCAGTAGACGCAATCGTCGGGGCCGATGGTGATGCCGTGCGGCCGGACGAACATCGACGCGTCCCACTCCGCGACGAGCGTACCATTAGGGTCGAACACCATGAGCGGGTGTTCGCCGCGACTGAACACGAACACGCGGTCGCGCGAGTCGGTGGCGACCGCGGCGACTTCCTTCCAGCCGAAGCCGGGCGGGAGTTTCGCCCAGCGGTCGTTCGCGGTGTAGCCGAAGTCGCGGCAGTCGGTGGGCATGGGAGAGGCCCGTCCGTTCGTCGTGTTCCGCCCGAAGGTTCGAGAAGTTGCCTTACTCTTTTCCCAATACCAAGTCCACGACCCAGCACCCGCGAACGTGCGCCGCATTCGCATCGCGGCAATGATCGAGGATGTCGGTGTTGTCGCAGCCCGCGTCCTGAAGTGCGTCCGCGAGAATGGGCATCGCGCTGAAGTCGCGCGACTCGTACATCTGCCGCGCGAGTGACATCGCGGTGTCAGTGAGCCACGCGGGATCGGCGACGACCGGCCGGAACAGGTTCCCGAAGATGTCGCGGAGAAGCAAGACCTGTGGGGGCTTCTCTTCATCCATCTTCGCCCATTTGTCATGTGGGTACTGCGTCGGCGTTTCTGGTATTTCGCATTTCGGGAATGCAGAGGCCAATCTAGCCCCACCATGAGCGCGGGATGCCGCTACAAACGCATCATCCCATACGCAATCTTTCGCTACATGAATCGCATGCCATTCGGCCAAATGCGCGAGCAGTTCAGCCGCGGTCATTCTCGTCTGGTCTCGTCCGTAACATTCTTGGAACGCTGTTGAAGCGGCCTCTTCCACTGCCGCTCGACCGCGAGCGCGACGGTCGGCCATTCGCTCAGCAAACTCCAACACCGCGCTGGCGCGCGCATCTCGGAGGAGATGCGCAACTCGACGCACACAGGCGCACGCGAACAGACGATATTTTCTGTTGCTGAACCGCCCCCGAGTGAAATCGAACAGTTTCTCGGGATCGTTGCTCCCAACCCACTCCGCTTCCGTCACGCGAGTACTCCTTTCACTACCTTCGCCTCCTCGACGCCGGTGAGCTTTTCCTTCAGTCCGTGTTGCTCGATGAAGAGTTGCTCGTGACTCATGCCGAGCAGGTGCAAGATGGTCGCGTGCCAGTCGCGGACGCTCACGCGGCCTTCCACCGCCTTCAGACCGAGTTCGTCGGTTACGCCGTAGGTGAGGCCGGGTTTCGTGCCGCCACCGGCCATCCACGTGCAGAACGCGTTCTTGTTGTGGTCACGCCCTGCCTTCCGCTCATCCTTGTCCTGTGTGAGTTGAGCAATGGGGAGCCGCCCGAACTCGCCACCCCACACGACCAGCGTGCTATCGAGCAGACCACGCTGCTTGAGGTCGCGCAGGAGTGCCGCCGTGGGTTTGTCGGTGCGGTCGCACGCCGACTTCAGTTCGGTCGCGATATTGTAGTGCGTGTCCCAAATGTGACTGTTGATGTAAAGTTGCACGAACCTGACGCCGCGTTCGATCAAGCGACGCGCGATCAGGCACCGGCGCCCGTAAGAGTCCGTCGGTTCGCGCCCGATGCCGTACATCTCCTGAATCCGCAGCGGTTCCTGCGAGATGTCGAGTGCGTCTGTGGCTTCGAGTTGCATCCGGCCAGCCAGTTCATAACTCGCGATGCGGGCGTCGAGTGTCGGTTGGTTGGGCCGGTCGCGCTTGTGAATCGCGTCCAACTGCGACAGCAGTTCCGATTCGGCCTTCGCGACGTTCGCGGGGCGCGCGGCGTCGGGCTTGAGGTTCAGCACCGGCGAACCGGTGGAGCGGAACCGCGTGCCCTGGAACTGTGGCGGCAGGAACCCGGACTGCCAGTTCTCCACGCCGTTCACCGGAAGCCCCTTCGGGTCGTCGAGTACGACGTACGCGGGCAGGTTCTGGTTTATGCTGCCGAGGCCGTATGTGACCCACGCGCCGAGCGTCGGGCGGCCGGGCGTGATCTTCCCCGACTGGATCATGTACACGGCCGGCTCGTGCGTGATGTTCGTCGTGTGCATCCCGCGGAGGAACGTGAGGTCGTCCACGACGGTCGCGAGGTGCGGCATCGCGTCGGACACGTCGGCACCGCACTTGCCGTGCTTGGCAAACTTGAACGGGCTGCGCATGATCGCGCCGGCGGCGCCCACGAACTCGATCTCGCCCGCGAGCTTGTCCGCGTAGCTCTTTCCGTGGTGCTTGTCGAGTTCGGGCTTCGGGTCGAACAGATCCATCTGCGACGGGCCGCCGTTCTGGAACAGATGAATGACGCCCTTCGCCTTCGCGTCGAAGTGCGGCTTTCGCGGCCTGAGGTCGGCGGGCGGCGCGTCGCCTGCGCGGAGCAGCGACGCGAGCGCGGCGAAGGCGATGCCGCCGGGCACGTTGCGGAACAGGTCGCGACGGGTGAAAGGCGATTCCATTATCGCAACCTCAATCCACATACAGGAACGCGGCGGAGTTCATGATCGCGTGGCAGTAGGTCGTCAGCACTTTCAGTTCGAGTGCGTCAGTGGAAGGCTTGCTCGCCGCGAGTTGCTTATCCCACACCGCGAACAGTTCGCGGAGTGTGTCGCGCCCGAGCTGGTTCTCCTCATCGGTCGGCAGACGGCTTAGCGCGATCAGGTACACCGCGTCGATCTGCTTCGCGCGGTCGCCACCGGCATCGCGCTTCACGCGCTTCGCGAAATCGGCGGCGAGTTGCTCCACCATCCCGTTGTTCATCAGGTGAAGCGCCTGCGGGGCGACCGTCGAATCGCGGCGCTCGATGCAGTTCGGGTTGAGCTGCGGGAAGTCGAACGTCTCCGCGAGCGTCGGCAGCAGTTTCCGCGTCTGCTGAACGTAGACGAGCCGCCGCCAACCCTTCGCGCTACCGGTCGGTATGACGAGCCCGTCTTTGCGCGCCTGCACCGCGTCACCCGGGCCGCCGCGGGTTTCGTCCAGTCTGCCCGCGACCAACAGGAGCGAATCGTACAGCGCTTCCGCGTCCAGGCGAACGAGCGGCGCACGCGAGTAGAGGGCGTTCGTCGGATCGAGCCGTTTCGCGTCCGGGCCGATCGCGGACGACTGGCGGTAGGCGGCGCTCGTCATGATGACGCGGTGCATCGCCTTGACACTCCACTTGCGATCAACGAACTCGCGCGCGAGCCAGTCGAGCAGGTCGGGGTGCGTGGGCGGGGCACCGGCCTTACCGAAGTTCGCGAGCGTCGGCACGATGCCCGTTCCGAAGTGGTGCTTCCAGATGCGGTTCACCATGACGCGGGCCGTGAGCGGGTGGTTCGGCTGCGTCACCCACCTGGCGAACGCGAGCCGCCGACCGGTCGGCTTCGCGCCCGGCCACGGCGGTTTCACCTCGAACGGCGTCTTCCCGTCGGTCAGAACGGACGGCACGCCGGGGCCGACGAGCGCACCGGGCATCAGGTAATCGCCGCGGCGGTAGACGTACGTGGGCGACGGCTCGCCGCGGTCCCACACCGCTTGAATCTTCGGCTCCGGGAGCTTGCCGCCGGCCGCCTTCTGCGCCTCCCACGCTTTGCGCTCGGCCGTCGTCACATGCGCGAGCAAGCGCGGCGGGGCAACATCGATGCTTTCCGGACCGATACCCGGTCGGATTTCCGGCTTGAGCCAGTCGTACTCGTCCAGCGCGCCCTTGAAGATCGCGACGAGCCGATAGTAGTCGCGGTGCGGGATCGGGTCGAACTTGTGCGTGTGGCACCGGGCGCACTTCATCGTCAGGCCGAGCACCGCGGAACCGAGTACGTCGATCTCGTCGGCCAGTACCTCGACGCGGTCGGGGACGAACCCGGTGATGTTCGCCCATGTCGCGTCGGGCGCCATGCGGAGGAAGCCGGTCGCGACGAGGTTGTCGTAAATCTGCGGCGTGATCTCTTTCGCGGTCGCGTAGTCCGCGAGTTCGTCGCCCGCGAGCTGTTCCGTCAGGAAGCGGTCGTACGGCTTGTCGGCGTTGAAGCTGCGGATGACGTAGTCGCGGTACCGCCACGCGTGCGGGCGCGGCAGGTCTTGCTCGCGCTTCCCTTCGGAGTCCGCGTAGCCGGCGAGGTCGAGCCAGTAGCGGCCCCAGCGCTCGCCGTACCGCGGCGACGCCAAGAGCTTGTCGATCAGTTTTTCGTAGGCCGCCGGCGAGTCGTCCGCAAGAAACTGCTTCACCTCGGCCGGGTCGGGCGGAAGCCCGGTGAGGTCGAAGTACGCGCGGCGCATCAGCGCCGCACGGTCCGCGGGCGGCGAGAGGGCCAGGCCCTTCGCTTCGAGTTTCGAGAGGACGAAGGCGTCGATCGGGTTGGTGGCCGACGTCTTGGTTTTCGGAACCGGCGGCCGCACCGGCGGGCGGAACGCCCAGAACTCGCGGTCCTTGTCCGTGACGAGCGGGTCGGGCGCGGTCGTCGCGACGTCGGGCGGAACATCGACCACCGGCGCGCCGGCCGCGATCCACTTCGTGAGCGCGTCGAGTTCGGCCTTCTCGACCGGCTTCACGCACGCCTCCACAAGCCTCTTCGGGGGCGGCATGTCGCCCGCGGCGACGCGCTTCACGACGAGGCTGTCCGCGGGCTTGCCGGGTGCGATCGCGGGGCCGGACTTCCCGCCGCGGAGCATCGCGGCCGGCGTGCGCAGGTCGAGGCCCGCTTCCTGCTTGTGCCGGCCGTGGCACGCGGTGCAGTGGCGCAGCACGATCGGAATCACATCGTGTTGCGTCGGCGCGCCGGCTGCGCCGGCGGGCATCCGCGCGCCGCCCGCGATCCACCGGCGGAGGGTTTCAATTTCGGCGGTCGTGAGAGCGTCCTTCTTCGCGGGCGGCATCTCGCCCTTGTGAACCTTCTCGTACAGCGAACTCTTGTCCGGCTTCCCCGCGACGATCACCGGCCCGCTCTCACCACCC
>CANLGS010000203.1 GCA_947490035.1 Gemmataceae bacterium | reverse complement strand
GTGTTCAAGATCACCGGCGCCGCGTCCGACCACCCGTTCCTGCTGCACGTCCCCGAAGGCCGCTACCTGAAGGCGGTGTTCTGCCGCGTCGAGTGAGAAGAGAAGAGCCGCAGATAAACGCAGAAGGACGCAGATCAAGACCTAACAGAAGATTGTTTTGAAAACAGTCTTCTTCTTGGGTTGATCTGCGTCCTTCTGCGTTTATCTGCGGCTCTTCTCTTCTCTCTTTTCTCTCCGCCTGATACCCCAATGGAGACACTCCGCGTCGAGGTTTTGCATGTCCACCCCGTCACTGCCGCGAACGTCCGGTATCCTGCTGCACCCGACCAGTCTGCCGGGGCCGTTCGGCATCGGCGACCTCGGCCCGGTCGCGTACCGCTGGGTCGAAACGCTCGCGGCGATGAAGCAATCGTGGTGGCAGGTGCTCCCGCTCGGGCCGACTGGGGTCGGTGATTCGCCGTACCAGGCGCTCTCCGCGTTCGCGGGGAACGTGAACCTGCTCAGCCCCGAATTGCTCGCGCGGGAAGGATTGGTGAGCGCCGACCTGTGGGCGAACGAACGCTTCGCGGACGGGGAGGTGCAGTACGACCGCATCACCCCGTTCAAGACGAAGTTGCTCCGGGCCGCGTGGGAGAGCTTTCACGGCGGGAAGGCGGCGCACCTCAAGCACGCGTTCGAGAGCTACTGCATGGCCGAAGCCGCGTGGCTCGACGGCTTCGCGCTGTTCGTCGCCATACGCGAATCGCTCGGCAACACCGGCTTGCTCGCGTGGCCGACGGACCTACTCCGCCGCAACCCGGTCGTGCTGGCCGAACTGGAGACCAAGCTCGCGAACGAGGTACTGCTCCACAAGTTCGGCCAGTTCCTCTTCGACAAGCAGTGGGGCGAGTTGAAGAAGTTCGCGGCCGACCGCGGCGTCAAGATCATCGGCGACGCGCCCATCTTCGTCGCGCTCGACTCGTCGGACGTGTGGGTCCACCCGGACGAGTTCCTGCTCGACCCCGACCGCAAGCCGCTCGTGGTCGCGGGCGTACCGCCGGACTACTTCGCCGCCGACGGGCAGCACTGGGGCAACCCGATTTACGACTGGGACCGGATGGAGGCGACGGGTTATTCGTGGTGGTGCGCCCGCGTCTTGCGGCAGTTGAAGCAGGTCGATCTGATCCGCCTGGACCACTTCCGCGGGTTCCGGCAGGCGTGGCACATCCCGGCGGCGGAGTTGACCGCGCGCGTCGGCAAGTGGGTGGACGGCCCCGGCATAAAACTGTTCGAGCGGCTGTGGACCGCGCTCGGCGGGCTGCCGCTCATCGCCGAAGACCTGGGCGTCATCACGCCGGACGTGGAAGAACTGCGCGACGCACTCGCGCTGCCCGGTATGCGCGTCCTCCAGTTCGCGCTCGAAGGGCCGGTGAGCCTGCACTGGCCGCACAACTACGTTCCGAACTGCGCGGTCTACACCGGGACGCACGACAACGATACCGTTCACGGCTGGTTCGCCGCGCTCAACGACCACGACCGGCATTACCTCGCGCTGATGTTGGGGGCGCCGATCGGGGACGTTTCCTGGGACATGATTCGCGCGGGGTGGGCGTCGGTCGCGTCGGTCGCGATCGCGCCTTTACAAGACGTGTTGAGCATGGGCAGCGACGCGCGGATGAACAAACCGGGCATCGCGACCGGGAACTGGCGCTGGCGGTTCCGGCTGGATCAGTTCCGCCCGGAAGCGATTCAGCGCCTCGGCGAACTTACGACGCTCTACAACCGCGTGCCCAGCGAAGCGAAGCACCCGCAGTAGCGGTCACTTGCCACTGCCGTACACCTCGTCCCACTCCTCGTACCACGCCATCTGAATGGCTTCGAGGAGTTTCTCGTTCGACTCGTTCGGCTTACCGGTGAACCCTTCGAGGTTCAGCACGTGCTTGTGCAGGTCGGTGAACCGCACCGTCAGCGGGTTGATCGTGTCGAACTGGTCGAACAGCGCCTCGCCGATCGCCCGCGCGTCGTACCACGTCATGGGTTGCCCTCGTTTGGGTCGTAGGTGGCACAGACATTCCTGTCTGTGCAGCTATTCCCCTCCAAAGCACACAGACAGGAATGTCTGTGCCACCAAAACCAAAGACTTCATTACACCTCGTCAGCGTCCAAGTTCTCTGCGTTGGTGCCGCCGAATCGCTTGTTCACCACCTCATTCATCACCAGCGTCGCCAGTGGGTTTGTCGTACTGACGTGCGCGTTGAGCGCGGCTTGCAGCGTCGCCAGGTCCGTGCCGCTGACCGCGGACCGCAGCGCCGCGCCGGACTTCACGATCGCGTCGCGCTGCGCCGGCGGGAGCTTGTCACCGGCCTGGGCAAGTAACTTGTCCGTCGCGCGCAAGTCGGTCTCGGCCTTGTTTCGCAGCTCGATCAGCCGCCGCGCGGTGAAGTCCTCTTGCGCGTTCTCGATGCTGTCGTTCACCAGTCGATCGACCTCCGCGGTCGTCAGCCCGTGCGCCGGTTGCACCGTCACCTGCGCCTGCGCGCCGCTCCGCAGTTCCTTCGCGCTGACGGTGAGGATGCCGTCCTGGTTCACCAGGAACGTGACATCGACCTGCGCGAACTGCGCCGGCATCGGCGGGATGCCCGACAGCTTGAACGTGCCGAGGAACCGGCAGTCCTTCGTGAGTTCGCGCTCGCCCTGGTAGATGTTCAGCAGGATCGCGGTCTGGTTATCGATGCCGGTGGTGTACCGTGTCGAAGCTCGCGCGGGAACGGTGGTGTTGCGGTGAATCAGCTTGTCCACGACGCCGCCGAGCGTCTCGATGCCGAGCGACAGCGGCACCACGTCGAGGAGCAGCATGTCGCGCCGCCCGCTCGTGAGGATGTCGGCCTGCACCGCGGCGCCGAGCGCGACCACTTCGTCCGGGTTCAGCCCGGTGTGCGGCGTCTTGCCGAAGAACTCGCCGACCCGCTTCCGCACATACGGGATGCGCGTCGAGCCGCCGACCAGCACCACCTCATCGACCTGCGCGGGCGTGAGGCTGGCGTCGCGAAGTGCCGCGCGGCAGCGCTCCAGGCTCCGGTCGATCAGCGGCCGGATCAACTCTTCAAACTCCGCACGCGTGAAGTCGCGGCTGTAGGCGAGCGGGGGGCGTAAGCCCCCTGATAACGAAATGGTAAACGTCGCGCGCTCGTTCGCGCTCAGCGCGATCTTCGTGCGCTCGGCCGCGTCGCGCAGGTGCTGAAGCAACTCGGCGTCGCGCGCCGCGAGATCGACGCCCATGTCCTTCACCGCGACGTGCATCAGAAGGCGGTCGAAGTCGTCGCCGCCGAGGTAGGTGTCGCCGTTGGTCGCGAGCACCTTGAACACGCCTTCGGCGAGTGACAGCACGCTACAGTCGAAGGTACCGCCGCCGAGGTCGTACACCGCGACGGTTCCCGAACCGCGGCGGTCGAGGCCGTAGGCGAGCGCCGCGGCGGTCGGCTCGTTGACGATGCGCAGCACGTCCAGCCCCGCGATGCGCCCTGCGTCGCGCGTGGCCTGGCGCTGCGAGTCGCCGAAGTACGCCGGCACCGTGACGACCGCGCGCGTCGGGTTCCCGGCCCGCTTGCGGACTTCTTTCAGGATCAGCGCGGACAGTTCTTCCGGCGTCCACTCGCGCCCGCCGATGGCGACGTGTAGCACCTTGCGGCCGTCGGCGGTCTCGCGCTCGACGATCTGGTGCGGGATGAGTTCGAGTTCCTTCTTGAGGTCCGCGAGCGTGCGGCCCATGAGCCGCTTCACGCTGAAGATGGTGTGCCGCGGGTCGGAGAGCGCCCGCTCCTTCGCGGCGCTGCCGACCAGCACGGTGCCGTCGTCGTGCAAGCTGATGCAGCTCGGCACGAGCGCGGCGCCGGCCGCGTCGCGCACGACGACCGGCCGCCCGTTCTCGACGAACGCCGCGAGGCTGAAGGTGGTTCCCAGGTCGATCCCGACAACGGGCGGAGTAGTCATGGTGTCGCGGCGGTCGCCGGTTGGATCTCGAAGTACCCGCGGGTGCGGTAGAAGAACACATCGACGCTGAGAAAGAATGTGACCAGACCGAAAATGACTGGCATCGAGTTGTCGCTGATCCACGCGAACGATTGAACGACCGGACCGATGGGGCCGAATGTCATTTCCAGCGAGAGCATCTTCGCGGGCACCCGGCGACCGACTCCGCCAATACTGAGCGAGTTCGGGAGTAGGTTCCAATCGACGCCGAAGAGCGCCCCAACATCGTAGGGCAGCACGGAGAACGTCGCGCCGCTATCGACCAACCCGACGACATCGACTTCGATTCCGTTGCGAGACAAGCACGCGGGCAGAAGGGGCACCAAGTCGAGCGGTCCGTTCGCGCCACCGCGCGGAAGGAACGGGTATCGCACAACCGGGGTCATTGCCGCTCCTTCTGTGCGGCGATTTCGCGCTCGATCGCGGCCCATCCGGCCGCGTCCGTTACCACATCCGGCGACCAAATTTCGATCGCCGACCCCGGCGGCGGTAGGAGCTTGCGCAGTTCCTCCGGGATATCGTCGTCGGTTGATGTCGTCTCTGTCACCTCGTCGTTGAGCAGGTGCAGCAGTTCCACCCGCTCCGCCTTCGGCAGCGCGCGGATCGCGGAGAGCAGTTCGGCGACGGACATGGTGAGCCTCCGAGCGGAAGTATCAAGGCGTCGGCGGGCGATGTTCCTCGACAGGTTGTTTTTGCTGCGTGCGTTCGACAGCAGTGGCAATTTTTTCAATGCATCTTGCGCCCACATATAGGCCGATGAAAACAGTCGAGAAAATCGCACCGATCGATGCCTGCTGAATCGCATTATCGGCCTTGCCGGTCAGCAGGACAAACAGACAACCGCCCCCGGTGACAGTGAGCAGCAACAGCCCCCAAGTCACCATGCCGACAAGGCGAAGGACGCCCGCCAAACCCGCCCCGCCACCAGGCTTCCGTCTTCGGGGTGAAGGTAAGCCGTCACCCTCATCCTCATTGGCCTCCTCGTCGTCGCGCGGTCGCGACTTGGCCGGTTTCGCGGGCTTGGCCGCCTTCGCGGGCTTGCGATCCTCCACTTCGGCGGCGGGCGCGTCGAAGTCGAACGCGGCACCGCCGGCGTCCGCAACCGGTGCCGCCGCCGGCGCCGCTGAGGGCGGGTTCTGGTAGTCGAGGCCGTCGGCGGTCACGACGACCGGCGTCCCGCAGTTCTTGCACGTGAACTTCCGGCCGACGACCGACGCGCTCACGTTGTACGCGGTGTCGCACTTCGGGCAGGTGTTCTTCATTGCGAACTCCGAGGCGGGATGAGTCGGGGAGTGGGCGCTACAGGGATCGAACCTGTGACCATTCGCGTGTAAGGCGAACGCTCTACCTCTGAGCTAAGCGCCCCGTCGTTCAGCCGATTGCGTGCGTGCCGTGCGTCACCGCGCCGCCGGCGCGGAGGGCGGCCGCGACCAGCGTCGCTTCGGTCAGTTCGGCGTCCGTCGCGCCCGCCGCCTTCGCCTTCTTCACGTGCGCGTCGATGCAGTACGGGCACTGCGTCGTCATGGCGACCGCCACCGCGATCAGTTCCTTCACCTTAAGCGACAGCGCGCCCTCCTTGAAGACGGCCGCGTTCAGCGCGTCGAACGCGGCCATGCCCTCGGGCGCCTGCTCCTTCATCGTCTTGAGCTTCTTCATGTTCGCCGCGTCGTACATCATCGGTGGCCCCTTCAATCGTCGGTGTGGAGGTCGCGAACCAGCCCGCGAACGTACTTGGCCGCGTTCAACAGACCCCTGATGCGGAGCAACAGGTTCGCCCGCTGCGGGTCTTCTGTCGAAATCGTTGCGAGTTGCTCGAACAGTGCCGCCGCGTTGCTCATGAGTCGGTCGAAGCGGGTGGCGAACTCTCGCTCCAGGCGGTCCGTCTCGGCCGCGTTCCCGCGTGCCGCTTCGAGTTCTTCACGCGCGTCGAGCATCTCCGCGAGGAACGCGGGCGGCACCTGCTTGTGTTCCGCCGCGCCCGGCCCACCGTGCAGGCTGAGCAGGTGTTCGGCACGCGTGAACGGGTCGCGGAGGGTGTTGTACGCTTCGTTCAGTGCCGCCGACAGTTCCAGACTCGCGTTCAGGTCGGCCGACGAACCGGCGAGGTGGTAGTCCGGGTGGACCGCGCGCGACCGCGCCAGATACGCCCGCTCCAGCTCGGCCGCGTCAACACGAAACCGCCTCGGAAGGCCGAGGCGGTCGAATGCGTCTTGCATCAGTTTTCAGCGTTCAGTTTTCAGCGTTCAGTCAGGAAGGCGGAGTCTTTTCTTCGTCTTTCTGAAAACTGAACGCTGAAAACTGAAAACTCCCTTACATGCTGTAGGAGCTGCCGCAACCGCAGGTGCTCTTGGCTTGCGGGTTCGAGATCGTGAAGCCGCGCTTGTTCAGGTCGTCGTGGAAATCGACGGTGGCGCCGTTGAGGTACAGCAGCGAGCGCTTGTCCACGACCACGGCGATGCCGTGGAACTCGAACTTGTGGTCGGACTTCTCGTCGTACTTGGCGTCGAGGTCGAGTTTGTTCTGGAAGCCGCTACAGCCGCCGCCCTGCACGCGGACGCGGAGGTACAGCGTGCCGCCGGCTTCGATCTCGCCGCGCTCAGTCATATCGGCGATGTGCCGCTTGACTTCCAGCGCGGCCTTCTCGGTCACGACGACGGGGGGCGGGCCGGCCGGCGCGGTCGCGTCCGCGAGGCCGAGGGCTTGCGTCTGCGGTTCGGTGGCAACAGCGGTGGACATGGGATTCACCTTTCGTTCGGTTGTGGTGGGAGTCGGTTTTTGGTCGCGTGTGGGATTATACAGTATCACGGGCAGAGAATTACACCCCGGCCGGTTCCGTTTTCGCGCTTTCCTCGCGGGCCGCGCCGGTCGCGTCGTCGGCCGTGTCCTGCTTGTCCCGGTAGTTCTTCAGCGCGGCCTTGATCGCGTCTTCGGCCAGTACGGAGCAGTGAACCTTGACCGGCGGGAGCGCGAGTTCCTCGACGATCTCGGTGTTCTTGATCGCGAGTGCCTCATCGACCGTCTTGCCCTTGAGCCACTCGGTGGCGAGGCTGCTCGACGCGATGGCCGACCCGCAGCCGAACGTCTTGAACTTCGCGTCTTCGATGACG
>CANLGS010000202.1 GCA_947490035.1 Gemmataceae bacterium | reverse complement strand
GGTTCGACGGACGACGCGCCGAGCGCGCCGAGTTCGCCCGCGAGCACCGGTTCCAGGCCGCGGGCGCAGGTGGCGAAGTAGCGTGTCATCAGACCATCTGTTGGATCAGGACGATCAGGGCGATTACGAACCCGACGACGGCGAGGAACGTGAGCTGAATCAGGCGCTGCGTGTACCACAGTTCGACGCCCTTGCCGAACCGCACGCCCATCAGCCCGGACTCGATGCCGGCGGAGACGAGCAGGTCCACCGGCAGCGCGAGCAGGAACACGATGATGCCGGCTTCCCACTCCGGCAGCCCGGCGACCTTGCACGCCTCGTGAACGACGGTGCGCAGCACGCCGACCGCCATGACGAGCGACAGCCACGCGACGAACATGATCCCGGCCGCGACCACGACCGGCGGCTTGGGCAGCCCGCACAGCACGCACGACCAGCGGTAGGTGTACGTGAGCAGGAACAGCGTCACCGGCACCAGCATGACCAGGAACAGGCACGCGGCGCACGCGAACAGGAGTGGCACTACCAGCCCCTCCGGGGAGTGGGCAGTGGGCAGTAGGCAGTGGGCAGTAAAGCACTCATCGCAGGCGCCGTTGTTCCGCTATGTGGTATCACTCCGCCCCGAACGTCTTCCAGCTTCTGAGTTAAACTGATCACTGCCCACTGCCCGCTGCCCACTCACTCGGGGCCGGGAACTGCTCGCACATCTCCAGCACGCTGCCCTTCACGCGAGCGGCCACCGCCGCGTCGCCGGACGACGTTACTACCTCCGTGATCCACTTGGCGATCTGCCGCATCTCGGCTTCCTTCATGCCGCGGGTGGTGAGCGCGGGCGTGCCGAGGCGAACGCCACTCGGGTCGAGCGGCTTGCGCGGGTCGAACGGAATCATGTTCTTGTTCACCGTGATGCCGGCCGCGTCGAGCGTGTGTTCCGCGAGTTTGCCCGTCGAGCCTTTCGCGGTCACGTCGATCAGCATCAGGTGCGTGTCGGTGCCGCCGGACACGACCGGGAAGCCGGCCGCGAGCAACTCCGCCGCCAGCACCTTCGCGTTCGCCAACACTTGCGCGATGTACGTCTTGAAGTCCGGTTGAAGCGCCTCGCGGAACGCGACCGCCTTCGCCGCGACGACGTGCATCAGCGGCCCGCCCTGCACGCCGGGGAACACCGCGGAGTTGACTTTGTCGGCCCACTCCTGTCGGCACAGGATGAAGCCGCCGCGCGGCCCGCGCAAGGTCTTGTGCGTGGTGCTGGTGACGAACGCCGCGTGTGGCACCGGGTCCGGGTGCAGCCTCGCCGCCACGATGCCGGAGATGTGCGCCATATCGACCATGAGCGGCGCGCCGACCTCCGCGCAGATTTCGGCGAACTTCGCGAAGTCGAGCGTTCGCGGGTAAGCGCTCGCGCCGGCGATCACGAGCTTCGGCTTGTGTTCGCGGGCCTTCGCCGCCAAGTCGTCGAAGTCGATGCGGTGGTCCGTCGGGCGCACGCCGTAGCTGACGACCTTGAAGTACTTGCCGGAGAAGTTGAGCCGCATGCCGTGGGTGAGGTGCCCGCCGTGCGCGAGGTCGAGGCCGAGGATCGTGTCGCCCGGTTGGAGCGCGGCAAGGAACACCGCCATATTCGCCTGCGCGCCGCTGTGCGGTTGCACGTTCGCGTGGTCGCCGCCGAAGAGTTGCTTCGCGCGCTCGATGGCGAGCCGTTCGACCACATCGACGTGTTCGCACCCGCCGTAGTACCGCTTGCCGGGGTAGCCTTCGGCGTACTTGTTGGTGAGGCACGACCCCTGCGCGGCCATGACCGCGGGGCTGGTGTAATTCTCGCTGGCGATCATCTCCAGGCCGACCTGCTGGCGGTTGCGCTCGCCCGCGACCGCGGCGAACACATCGGGGTCTTGTGCTTGCAATACGTCCATCACTTCCCTCATGCACATCCGAGTGCAAACTTGCGAAGCCGCGAGCGGCTTCAGAAATCATCAATCCTTCTCTGTTGTACCGACGACCACGCCGGCCGCCCGCAGTTTGTCCGCGAGCGTGCCGTCGGCGCGGTACACGACGCCCTTCCAACCGAACTCCTCGGCGGCTTCGACGTTCGTGGGCAGGTCGTCGATGAACACGCACTCGCCCGGTTCGGCCTGCGCGTGCCGCTGGACGTGCGCGAAGAATTCGCGCTCCGGCTTGCGCGCACCGGCATCAAAGGACGTTCCCAGGTGATCGAAGTACCGCAGTACGTCCGCGAACTGCTTGCTGTACTCCTCGAAGTGCGCCCGCGTGGTGTTGCTCGCGAGGATGATGCGGTAATTCGACTGCAAGCGCGGGATCAACTCGCAGACTTCGAGATTGCGCCAGAAGATGGCCACGAACGCCGCGAGGAACTGCTCGGTGGTGCAAGAAAGGTGCGCGTTGCGGGTCGCCTGCCGAACATACATTTCGGTGTCGATCGCGCCGCGCTCGTAGGCGTCCTCGATCGGGCTGCCGTACAACTTCAGTGCGAGTTCCACAGGCGGTAGGTCGGTGTACTGGGCCAGCCGCGCGACGGCCCGGCTGTGGTCGAAGAACGCGACCACGTTGCCGAAGTCGAAGATCACCGTCTTGATGGGCATGGGTGCTTTCTTGAGTGTAGTCATCACGCTCCGCGTGATGTCTTTTTGCGGTCTTTTTGCGGCATGACGCTCAAGACACCATCACCATCACGCGGAGCGTGATGACTACACTCCGAAGAAGACATCACGCGGAGCGTGATGACTACACTCAAAACACTCAAAACATCACGCGGAGCGTGATGGCTACACTCCGACCTCACTTCCCCGGCATCTTGAGGATCATCGCGGCCGGTTCGATCTTGTTCCGCGGCATCCCCGCGAAGCCGATCACGATCTTGCTGCCGTCGGGGAAGATGGTCATCGCGTGGATCGGGCCGAAGTCGCGTTCCGCACCGAAGACGCGCTTGCCGTCGGCGACGGTCCACACCGCGAGGTACGACTTGCCGCGCGGCGCCGCGCCCGCCGTGACTAACTGCGTGCCGTCCGGGGTAAACTTAACGGAGTGAACCCACCCCGGATGCGACGGGGCCGGTTCGCCGGGGAACACCGGCTTGATGTCGGGGTTCTGGAAGTCGCGCACCACCTTCGCCGTCGCCACGTCCCACAACTTCACCGTCCGGTCGCTCGACGCCGACGCGAGGAACTTCCCGTCCTTCGAGAGCGCGATGCTGAACACCTGGTCGCGGTGACCGAACGGCCCGTCGTCCTTCTTCGGCGGCGGGGTCTTGTCGTCCTTCTTCGGTTCCGGCATCGGCTCGGGCGCGGCCTTGAACTCGCGCACCAGCGTCCCGCCGGCCGCGTCCCACAGCTTGATCGTCTTGTCGTAGCTCGCCGTGAAGATCTGCTTGTAGTCTGTCGTCCACTGAATCGCGTAGATCGGGTTCTGCACCTGCTGCGGCATCGTGACAACGTGCGCGTTCACCTGCTTCAGCAGCACCGCCTTTGGGAGGTCGAAGGTGCGCAGGACGCCGTCGTGGCAACCGGTGGCGAGCACGTTGCCGGTGTCGTCGAACGCGACGCAGTCCACGAGGGTCGGGTGTGCGAACGTCTTCACCGGGTTGTCGGCCGCGATGCGGAACCGGCGCGCCAGTTTGTCGGCGGTCGCGGTGTAGAACTGCCCGTCGGCGGCGACCGCCAGCGCGCTCGTCGCGACCGGGTGCGGGAACGCCTGAATCTGTCGTCCGAACTCCGGTGGCAGCGGCTGACCGGGCGTGAAGCCGACGTTCCACGCGACCGCGCTGTTCTCCTTGTCCGCGATCAGGCTAACCAGCGCCAGATTCGTCGGCTGGAACGCGAGCGATTTGACCGGCGCGCCAGCGGTGATCGTGCCAACTAGCTTCGCGTCCGCGACGGTATAGACCTTGATGCTTCCATCCGCGCCGCCGACCGCGACGCGTTGCAAGTCTTTCGAGATGGCCGCGGCGGTCACCGCGCCGCCCGTCTCGAACGCGCGTTCCTTCGTGCCGTTACCGGTGTTCCAACTGACAACCTCCTTGCCCGGTCCGACACTCAACACGCGCTCGCTGCCCGGCGACACGACCACGCCAAGCGGCTTGCCCGCGCCAAGCGGAATGACTCGCGTGCAGGCAACCGGCGAGATGACGACAGTCTTGTCCGCGCTCGCGGTGACGACCGCCGCCAGGGTCGGGTGTGCGACCACCCCGCGAACCGCGCCGGTGTGCGGGAACGACTGGAACACGGTGCCCGTCGCGACTTCGACTAGCACCGCGAGGTTGTCGCCGCGACCGATGAGCAGTCGCGTCTTGTCCGCGTTGAAACTCAGACTCAGCACGTCGTCGGGCTGCGTGAGTTTGCCCGCTTCCTTGCCGTCGGCGAGTGTCCAGAGCAGCACGTCCTTACCCGCGCCGGCCGCAAGCGTGAGGCTGTCTCGCGACAGCGCGAGTGTGGTCGCGGGCGCGGCGAGCGGGCCGATTTCGCGCACCGGCTTCTCCGGCTTGGTCACGTCCCACACGCGAATGAGTTTGTCCGCGCCCGCGGTGATGACGTGCCCGGTCGCGGGGTTGAACACCGCCGCGGTGACCTTGCCGGTATGCGCCTTGAAGTCGTACTTGGTGCGACTCGGCTCCTTGCCGTCCTTGTCCTTCACGAGCTTCGCGTCGAGCGGCAGGTTCCAGCCCTTCAGTGCGCCGTCGGCGCCCGCGGTGAACAGGATCGGCTGCGACGGGTGGAACACGACCGCCGTCGTGCCGCCCGCGTGCGCGACCGCTTCACCCTTCGCCTTGCCCTGCTTGTCCCACGCGATCACGCTGCCATCGGCGCAGCCCGCGGCGACCGTGGCCGCGTCCGCGGACAGCGCGACGCTCTGGACGTTCCCCTTCGCGCCCGCGAATGTGCCGGCCTCGTTATTGGTCGCCGTCGAACCCATCGTAACGACCTTGTCAGCGGTCGCGTAGAGGAGTGTGTTCCCGTCGGCTGAAGAAGTGAACGCGGTCACGGCGTCCTTGAGCGCGGGGAACGCGCGCGTCGGCAGCGCCGGTGTCTGCCAGAAGCGCAGCACGCCGTCGGCGCTGGTGGTGAACGCTCCCTGACTGTCGGGCCGCACCGCGAAGCCGGTGATGTCAGTGGTGCCGGCGCCGTAACTCGCGAGCTGCTTACCGTCGATGCCGTTGAAGAATCGCACGGTTTTGTCCGCGCCAGCGGTGACCCACACGTTCCCGGTGGTGAGGTGGCCCACGCCCACCACCGCCCCGGTGTGCCCCTTCAGATCGATCGCGCCTTTCTCCTCGCCGAGCGGGAACACCTTCACCACGCCGTCCGCGCCGGCGAGCGCGAACGTCTTGCCGTCGGCCGCGACTACAACCGCAGTCGTCGCGCCGTTGGTCGCGAAGGTCTTCGCGGGCGTCGTCACGGGCACGTCCCAGACGCGAACGCTGTTGTCGGCGCCGCCGGTCGCGATCTGATCGCCCTTCGCGGAGAACGCGACGCACATCACCATTCCCTTATGCCCCTGTTCGCCGCCGTAGGTGCGAATCTCCTTGCCGGTGACCGCGTCCCACAACTTCACGGTCTTGTCGTAGCTCGCGGTGGCGATGAACTTCCCGTCCGCGCTGACGGCGACCGCCTCGACTGTCTCCGTGTGCGTCTTCAGCACCGCGACCACGTCGGCCGGTTGCGGCTGCGCGCGAAGCCCGCCCGCGGAGAGGTAAAGCGCCAGGCACAGCGCGGCGAGCGCGATTCGGCGGGAGAGCATGACGGGTTCCGTTCGCGGAGGAGTGAGCGGGCAGGTAGGTAGTGTCGCAAGACGGGCCGCGCGGGTCAACGGTGTGTGAGAGTAGCCCGCCACTCCGTGGCGGTTCTTCGCCTTCGCTTGTGGCACAGACATTCCTGTCTGTGTACCTTCAAGGGGCTAGCAACACAGACAGGAATGTCTGTGCCACAAGCGAAGGCAAAAGAACCGAAGAACCGCCACGGAGTGGCGGGCTACTGTCTACTTGTACGCCTTCATCTCCCGCACCCGCGTGCGCACGTCCGCGAGAACCGCGCGGAAGCGGTCGTCGCTGGTGTCGCCGTATACCTCCTCAAACTTCTCCGCGGACAGCCCGTCGCGCAGCCCCTTCGTCAGCGGCAGGTACACGGCCGCGGCGAAGTTTTCCACCACGTCGCCGAGCACGTTCAGGTCGCGCTAGAGGGTGCGCGCGAAGGTGTTACCGGCGAACTCGGCGGCGAGCGCCGGCACGCACAGGTTCGCGGGCTTGTGCAGGTCGAACATCGCGCGGCCGATGGCGACGTTCTCCGCCGCGTCCGGGTCCAACAACTCGCCCGCGGCACACCCCAGGAAGAAGCGGCGGCACAGGTCGCGTCGGCCCGCGAGCGTCGGGTTGCCCAGCACCGCGAGCCGCTCCTTGCGCTCCCCCGGCGTCTCGGCGTTCTTGACCGCGTTCGCGGTGGTCGCGTCGTCCGCGAGGGCGCCGGTTTCGTCCAGCGCAACGCCGAGCGCGATCAGGAACGCGGACAGCATCTCCGGCCCCGGCTTGCGCAGCGCTTCTTGCGCCGCAGCGCGAACGTAAGCCGCCGTCAACTCATCGCCCTTGAGCGACTTCGTCCCGAGCGCGGCGTTCTGCTTCGCGCGGGCGGTGACGGCTTTCACCATCCCGCGAACGAGTTCGTCGCGCACGTCCACACGCGTCGCCGGGCGGTCCGGCGGGTTCTTCACGGCCGGGTCCGGATTCTTCGCGATGTCGCGGTCGAGGCCACCGAGGTACGTGACCGCGAGAGCGTCGCCCGGCGCGGCCTTCAGTAGCGCCTTGTACAGGCGTGTGATGCGCACGCGGTTGACCACCGAGAGCGTGTCGAGCGTGACGGCGGGGTCACGCCGGCGCTCGTCGGCCCACAGGTTCAGCAAGAGCGCGTTGAGCGGGTCGAGGCGCACCACCGCGCCCGCGCGGAGCGCGTAGCCGTCGCCGATCTTCGCGCGCAGCGCCGAACCGGGGTCGGGCGAACCCACGCCGCCGAGCGACTTCGCCAGGAAGTGAACCAGAGCTTCCACGCGTTCAGGCTCGCCTCGCGGCTTCCACTCGCGCATCAGAATGTGGCGCCCGTTCAGCGCGCGACTCTGACCGATCGCGGGGTCTACCTTG
>CANLGS010000201.1 GCA_947490035.1 Gemmataceae bacterium | reverse complement strand
GTATGCACGTTGTCTTCGGGCGTGAGTTCTTCGGCCCACCCGCCCTCGACGGTGCCGCCCGTCAAGCCCGTGATACGAACGTCCGCGATCTTCATTTGCAGACTCCAAAGACATATTCACCGCAGAGACCGCGGAGACCGGAGAGAGAAAACCAGGAGAGTTCAAAAGACCTCGTTCTCAACTCTCGTAGTTTTCTCTCTCCGGTCTCCGCGGTCTCTGCGGTGAAACCGGTTTTAGTTCAGCGGGCGTTGCCCCCACGGGATCGGCATCGTCGGCGGCTTGCGGTGGCGGTCCTTGCGCACGTCCTTCGGGCGGTCCTTCCACCACGTGATGTAGCGGCCGAGTTGCTTCACCGCTTCCTCGTACACGCGCCGCCCCTTCTCCGCGGTCGCGAGTTCCGCGTCGCCCAGCACGCCGGTGTCGGAGTAACTGCTCGTCCACGACACCGTCGTCGCCGGTCCCGCGCCGAACAGATCGACCCAGTTGAACGGGCTGCCCTCTTCGTTGAAACTGATCGTGCCGCTCTTGATGAGGTCTTTCCTCACGTTGTCGCCATCGAGATAGAGATAGAGACTCGTCTCCAATTCGCAGGCGTGCGAACACCCGCCAGGGAACTTGCTCTCGCGCCAGCTCGGCATGAACGCCTTGTCCACCGCGAGGAGGTTCCACCACGCGACCAGCGTACACTCCGCGTCCGTCTCCAGGTTCGTGCGGCGCGCCACAAGGTCGAGGTTCGGCATGTTCGAGCCGTGGCCGTTCAACAGGATGATCTTCTTGAACCCGTGGTATGCGAGCGACTTCGTGATATCCAACACGTGGTGCATGAAGTGTTCAAAATCTGTGTTGATCGTGCCGGGGAAGTCCATGACGTGGCCCGTGTAGCCGTAGGCGACGACCGGCAGCACGAGCATCTTGTCAGGAATCTCGCGGCCGGTGCCGTTGGCGATCCCGCATGGGCATACCAAGTCAACGTCGAGCGGCAGGTGGTGCCCGTGCTGCTCCACCGCGCCGCACGGCACGATGCACACCTTGCCCAGATCAACCGCGTCGTCGATCTCCGGCCACGTCAGCTTCTCGTAGCGGTATTCCGTCAGCGCACGACTCATGTAGATTGCTCCCAAGAAGAAGAGTAGCCGCACGATAAACGCAGAAGAAAGACACGATCAGAAAAGAGGAGGATGGGTTTAAACACAATCTGCTGTCTACTCTTATCGTGTCTTTCTTCTGCGTTCATCGTGCGGCAAGTCTTGTGTTGTCACTTCGATTCCGCGACCAGATACTTCTGCACGAACTTCTCGTCCAGCGTCACGCCGAGACCGGGGCGGTCGGGCACTTCCATCCAGCCGTTCACGGACTGAATCTTCTCGTGCGTCAGCTCGTGGCGCAGCGGCGAGTCTTCCACACAGTCCTCGAACAGGAACGCATCGCGACACGTCGAAAGCCAGTGAATGCTCGCGGCGACGGTGAGCGGGCTGGTGTAGCAGTGGTTGCACAGCCGCGCGCCGATCTCTTCCACACGTGCGCGTATATAGGCCGCGTCAGTGAATCCGCAGCGCGATATATCAACTTGATAGACATCGAGCGCGCGCCGATCAATCAACGCCCGGAACGACTCCCGCCCGCACTCCCCTTCCCCGGCCGCGATGGGAATCGGCGAGCGGTCGCGCAGCCACACGTAGCCCTCGACATCGTCCTCGCGCAACGGTTCCTCGAACCACTCCGGGCTGTACTCCGCGAACGCGTGCGCCCGGCGCAGCGCGGTCCGCGCGTCGTACACGCAGCCCGCGTCGATGAGCAGCGTGGCGTCGCCAAGACCTTCGCGCGCGCCCTTCACGAGGTCGATGTCCACCGCTTCGGACGTGCCCATCGGCTCCCACCCGAACTTCACCGCGGAGTAGCCGGCGCTGACCCACTTCCGCGCGATGTCGGCGGTTTCCTTCCCGTCACGGCCGAACAGGATCGACGCATACCCGCGCACCTTGTCGTGCTGCTTGCCACCGAGTAGGCGGTGGATCGGTTGGCCGAACGCCTTACCCTTCAAGTCCCACAGCGCCATATCGACGGCGGCCATCGCGGTGATACCGACCGCCGTGCGCCCGAAGTACATCGTGCGGCGGTACATCTTCTGCCACAACCGCTCGTGGTCGAGCGGGTTCTCACCTACCAGAAGTTGCCGCAAGCCGCAGGCGATGTTATGGCTGAACGGGGCATCGACGATGGCCTTCACCACTTCAGGCGACGAATCCGCTTCGCCGACCCCTTCGAGGCCGTCGTCGGTGCGCACGCGAACCAGCACCGAGTCCTGACTGCTCGCGGTCTTCGCGATGATGTTCGGGATGCGGAGTATCTGGCAAACAACTTGCGTGATCTTCATTGGTGATTCTCAAAGCGAAGAGCCGCGGATAACGCAGACGGACGCAGATTAAAGCCAAGAGGTAGAGTTCTTCAAAACATCCTTCGGTCTTGTCTTGATCTGCGTCCGTCGGCGTCATCTGCGGCGTTTTCTCTTCTGTTCATTTGATGACGTCCTGCACCACACGCCCATGTACATCAGTGAGGCGGAAGTCGCGGCCGGCGTAGCGGTAGGTCAGCTTCTCGTGGTCGAAGCCGAGCAGGTGCAGCATTGTGGCATGAAGGTCGTGGACATGCACCTTGTTTTCGGCCGCCGCGAAGCCGAATTCGTCCGTCGCGCCGATCACCTGTCCGCCCTTCACGCCGCCGCCGGCGAGCCAGCACGTGAAGCCGTAGTGGTTGTGATCGCGACCATTGAGAGCAGGCAACTCCGCGACCGGCGTGCGCCCGAACTCCCCGCCCCACTGCACCAATGTCGAATCAAACAACCCGCGTTGCTTCAAGTCGCTGAGGAACGCCGCGATGGGCTGGTCCCACTGCTCCGCGAGTTTGCGGTGGTTGGCCGCGAGGCCGTCGTGGTTGTCCCACGGTTGCCCGGCCCCGCTCCAGAGCTGCACGACACGCACACCGCGCTCGATGAGGCGCCGCGTGAGGAGCAACTGCCGGCCGATGGTCGTTTCGCCGTACATCTCGCGAATCTTCTTCGTCTCGCGGCTCAGGTCGAACACATCCGCCGCTTCGGACTGCATCCTGAAAGCCAATTCAAAGGTCCGAATGCGTGCTTCAAGTTGCGCGTCGTTGGCGCGGTCGGCGAGGTGCTTCGCGTTCAGTGCCGCCACTAAATCGAGTTGCTCTTTCTGCTTCTCAACCGGCAGCTCTGTGTTGCGGATGTGCGCGATGAGTTTATCAACTTGTGTATGTTGGCTATCAACGTATGTGCCCTGATAGACACCCGGCAGGAACGCGGAGCGCCAGTTCTGCGTGGTGACGATGGGATACCCGCCTGGACACATCACGACGAACCCCGGCAGGTTGCGGTTGATGCTGCCGAGGCCGTAGGTCACCCAACTGCCGAGGCTCGGTCGCGGTTGGCGGCCGTCGCCGCAGTTCATCAGCAACAATGACGGTTCGTGATTCGGCACGTCGGCGTACATCGAAAGGATCACGCACATATCATCAACGTGCGCCGCGGTCTTGGCGAAGATCTCGCTCACCTCGATACCGGACTTGCCGTACTTCGCGAACTTGAACGGTGACCGCATCGCCGCGCCGGTCTTGCGTTCGGTGCGGAGGTTGCCGGTCGGGATCGGCTTGCCGTGGTACTTGTCAAGCATCGGCTTCGGGTCGAACGTATCGACCTGCGACGGCCCGCCGTTCATGAACAGGTGAACGACGTGTTTCGCCTTCGCCGCATAATGAGGTTTCTTGGGCGCGAGCGGATCGACGTTGGCGCGTGCGTCATCGGCCAACACGCCCGCGAGGGCAATGGTGCCAATGCCGGTGCCGCAGCGAGCAAGCATTTCGCGACGCGAGAGGGGTAGCATAATCGTCCCTTCAATCCACGAAGGCGAACTCGTTGGTCATCAGCAGTGCGTGGGCGAGGTCGGCCCAGCGGTCGGCGCCCTTCGCCACGAACGCCAGCGCGAGCTTGCGCTCGTCAGCGGTCGGCTTGCGGCCGTACATGGTCTGGTAGAGCAGGTCGAGCCGGTCGTCCGCGTTCAGCTTTTGCATGGCGGGCAGCGCGGTGAGTTTCTTCGCGCCGTCGCGGGCGAACGGGCCGTTCATCAGGAAGAGCGCCTGCGGGGCCACCGTCGTGTTCGTGCGCTCCGGCGTGAGGCCCGCCGGGTTCGGTACGTCGAACGTGGTCAGTAGTGACGGGAACTCCAGACGATCGACGTAGCCGTACACCGCGCGGCGATTGTTGCCGCCGAAGAGCCGCGCGCTTGGCCCGCCGAGGGCCGAATCGAGTTGGCCGGACACCGCGAGCACCGCGTCGTGCAGCGGTTCAAATTCCAGCCGGCGCCGGTTCTGCTTCCACAACAGCCGGTTCTCGGAATCGATTGCGAATGCATCGGCGCGATCGAGGCTTGCTTGCGTATAGGTCGCGGAGATCATGATAAGCTTGTGCAGGCGATTGATGCTCCACGAAGAACCCCTCCCCAACCCCTCCCCTAAGAAGGGAGGGGCCAAAGGCTGAAGCCCCTCCCTTCTTAGGGGAGGGGTTGGGGAGGGGTTCTGAAACTCACCCGCCAGCCAGTCGAGTAGTTCCGGGTGTGTGGGCGCGTCGCCGCGAAGGCCGAAGTCGCCGGGCGTGCCGACGAGTGGCTTGCCGAAGTGGTGCATCCACACGCGGTTCACGAACACTCGCGCCGTCAGCGGGTTGTCCTTCGACACGATTTCGCGCGCGAGGTCGAGCCGCCCGCTGCCCGCGCCAAACGGCTTGCGCGCGGGGTTCGCGATCTTCACCATCTGTCGCGGCACCGGTTCGCCCGGCCTGCCGGGGTGGCCGCGTTCAAAGATGCGTGGGTCGTAGGGGCGCGGCGAATCGTGAAGCACCATCGCTCGCGGCGGTCCCTTCGCCAGCGAGGTTTCGAGCGCGCGAAGGTGCTTTTGGTACTCGCCCTGCGTCGCGCGGTCCGGGAACAGCGAGAGGAAGCCCCAGTCGAGCGCGAGCGGCGCGTCGGCCGGCGCGTCGGGACCATAGAGGACGCAACGCAGTTCCTCGGCGTCGGGGTCGTCAAGCGCCGCTCGCGGCTTCGCAAATTGCTTCCACTCAACATCGACTCGTACCAAGAGCGCGCCGTACCTCGTGGCAACTTCCTTCATCGTCTTCGGCGTCTCGGCGAGCGCCGCGGCAACCATCTTGTTTCCGCCAACGACGGCCTTCAGCAACGCGGGGGCTTTCTCGGCGAACTCCGCGTCGCTCAACTCCGCGACCGCGTGCCAGTGCCGAAAGGCTGCGTGCTTGCGTTTCGCAGTGTCGGTGAGGAACTGCCGCCAGCGCGTAATCATGCTGGGGTTCAGGTCGCCGGGGTCGGCGAGCAGCATGAAGTCGTCGGCCGCGGGCTGGTTGCGGGCCGCGTGCGCCGCGAGCAGGTATTCGCCGGCGCGGGCGCGGGCACCGTTCACAAGGCCGGCGTGCTTCGCAGTCACAAAGCCGACAAGTTGCTTCTCGCGGAGGATGAGTTCGGATCGATCAACGATGGATGCCAGTCCGCCCGGCGGCGCGCCCAGTAGCGGCGGAACGGTCGGCTCCACGCTGCCGCGGAGGACGCCGTAGAGCGAGTAGTAATCGGCCGCCGGGATCGGGTCGAACTTGTGGTCGTGGCACCGCGCGCACGTCACCGTGAGGCCCATCATGCCGCGCGTGATGACATCCATGCGGTCGTCGATGATGTCGTGCGTGTTGTTCATGAAGTGGCCGCCGACCGTGAGGAAGCCGAGCGCCGACTGCGCTGCCGCGTCGTTCGGCGCGAGCAGATCGGCGGCGAGTTGTTCCGTCACAAAGCGGTCGAAGGGCTTGTCGTCGTTGAACGCGCGGATCACGTAATCGCGGTACGTCCACGCCCACGGGTACTCCTTCCCCTCGAAGAACACGTACCCCTTGTTGTCCGCGTAGCGGGCCACGTCCAGCCAGTGCCGCGCCCAGCGCTCGCCGTACCGCGGGCTGGCGAGCAGGCGGTCGATCAGCTTCTCGTAAGCGTCCGGCGAATCGTCCTTCGCGAACGCTTCCACTTCGTCCGGCTTCGGCGGGAGGCCGTGCAGGTCGAACGTCGCACGCCGGATCAGCGTGCGTTTGTCGGCGCGCGCCGACAGTGACAGACCCTTGTCACTGAGTTGCTTCACAACGAACGCATCGATCGGATTCGCGCTGCCTTTTGGAACCTCCGGGCGCACGACCGGCTTGAACGCCCAGTGCTTCGCGGCGGCTTGCGCGATCGTGTCCGGCGCGGCGAGTGTCACCTTCTCCGGCCACGGCGCGCCGAGTTCCACCCACTTCGTGAGGGCGGCAATGTCGCGGTCGGAGAGCTTGCCCGAGGGCGGCATCTTCAGGTCTTTGTCGGCGTGTGAAATCGCCTTCAGTAGAAGCGCGTCCTTCGGTTTGCCCACGACGATGGCCGCACCGCTCTGCCCGCCCTTCAGCACGGCGTCGCGGGTGTCGAGGCGCAACCCGCCTTTCGGCTTCTCGGCGCCGTGGCACGCGAGGCACTTCTCGACCAGCACCGGCCGCACCTGCTTCTCGAAGAACTCCATCGCGGCTGGGTCCGCGGGGCGCGCGGTCGCGCACCAGCACGTCGCGGCGAGGGAGAGAAGCGCGGCGCGGGTCATGCGAGTCCTGTTCACGGGAGGCCGGGTAGTAGACACATCAGAACCGACCGGGCCGCGCCGGTCAAGCGGTGCGTTCGCCACTTGCTGTCGGGGCGTCCGGGTCGGTAGTATAAGCTGTTGATCGAGGCCAACCCCTCCCCTAAGAAGGGAGGGGCTACATGCTGAAGCCCCTCCCTTCTTAGGGGAGGGGTTGGGGAGGGGTTCTTCACTCATACTCTGCGGTACTCATGCGCACCCGACACCGCTGGCTCGCGCTCGCACTTCTCGCGCTCGCCGCCCCCGCCCGCGCGGAGGACAAGCCGTCCCCGGAGGGCGTGGAGTTCTTCGAGAAGAGCGTGCGGCCGGTGCTGGTGAAGCACTGCTACTCGTGCCACAGTGCCGACGCGACGAAGGTGAAAGGCGAGCTTCGCCTCGACACGCGCGACGCGGTGCTGAAGGGCGGCACGTCCGGGCCGGCGGTGGTGCCCGGCGACCCGGCGAAG
>CANLGS010000200.1 GCA_947490035.1 Gemmataceae bacterium | reverse complement strand
GAGTGCCCCAATCCCAGCAAGAGGCAATGAAACGACGCAAGATCATGAGGAAGGCACGATCCAAGAAGCAACGGCCAATACTCATGGCCGACTTGGAGCGCAGGTATCGCGAATCGCCTGGATTCTAGCCCTCTCGCGGATCGTTGAACAAAAATGCCGCGTTCTTGCTCACCCAGATGGGCAACGCCCCCGTCCGCCGGTTGGTTCTCGGAGCCGCTCACCGCAAGAACCGGGTGCCCCACCGGCTCCGCATGCTGGCGGTGGTCGAGCGGATCGGGCAACTGTCCGGCGTGGACGACTGGATGGATCTGAGCATCCTGGCGGCGGACCCGAACGAGCAGATCCGCGCCGCGGCGGGGCGGTGCCTGATGGGATGCCAAGTCATCGACTCGTGACGGTCCGACTTCGGCCCCGCCCGACCCGACGTGGCGTCTGTCCTGAGAGAAAGCATGACACGTTCCCGCTCGATCGCCGTCGCCCGGACCCGCCCGGTGCGGGGCGACGTGCCGGCGAAATACGAAACCGATGCGCTTTTCATCGCCCGTGTCGGGCCTTGCCGACGATCCGGCGTGGGGCCGGTCGCGACGGAACCCGTGATCGGTGAGCGGACCTCCCGGACCGGCGCTGCGACCGTATCGGCTCCGGTGTTCAGGGAGAAGCCCGGTCTCCATCTGCTGGCGAACGCGACACGCCGTCACCGGGCCGGACCGACTTGGCGCACCGCGACTACTTCTTCTCCCCGCTCGCGGGGGTGAACTTCAACTCCTCCAGCCACGCCAGCGACTGTGCCTGCCAGGCGTCCCACATCGGCCCCTTGTACCCGTTGAGGCCGTGACCGCCCGAAGCCAACTCCAGGTACTTCGACGGCACCTTCTGTGCTTGCAGTGCGTCGTGGAACGCCTTGCTGTTCTCCGGCACGACCACCTTGTCGTCCTTCGCATGGGCCAGAAACGCGGGCGGGGTTTTGGCGGTCACCTGCAACTCGTTCGAGAACAACTTGACGTGCTTCTCGTCCGGTTGCTTCCCCAGCAGGTTGGTTCGGGAGCCGCCGTGTCCCTTTTCGCCCATCGAGATGACCGGGTACACGAGGATCATGAAGTCGGGCCGGCCCCCATGCTTCTCGACGGCGTCCGCCGACTTCGGGTCGCCGTCGTCGAAGTGCGTCCCCGCCGTCGAGGTCAGGTGCCCGCCGGCCGAGAACCCGATGATCCCGACCTTCGCCGGGTCGATCCCCCACGCCGTGCTGTTGGCCCGCACCGTGCGGATCGCCCGCCGGGCGTCGAGCAGCGGCACGAACGGCCGGCCCTTCGGGAGGCGGTACTCCAGCACCACCCCGGTGACGCCGTGGCGGTTCAGCCAGGCCGCGATCCCGTGCCCCTCGGCCCCGGTCACGAGGCCCCCGTACCCGCCGCCCGGACAGATCACCGCGGCGGTGCCGTTGGGCTTCTCCGGCCGGTGGACGGTGATCCACGCCTCGGCCTTCTCGAACCTGTCGTCGCCCTGCGGGGCGTTGCCGTTCCAGAGCTTCAGGCGTTCGGGTTCGGCCTTCTTGGGCGGATCGTCGGCCCGAACCGCCACCCCGGCGGCGAAGAACGTGAGGACCGCGAGGAGCGGACGAGTTCCGTGCATGATTTCAATCCAGCCGATCTTTCCGAGGTGACGAGTTTGGGCAGGTGGGCTCAGTTTCGGTTCGCTCCTCGCCCCGGTCAAGCACGATTCCCGGTCGGCCTCATCCCGATCCGAGATCCGCAGACACTCTCGGAGGGTGCCGGGGGAACTCAAGCCGGTTGTCGCTTGACGGTGGGTGCACCGCGTGAGAAAGTGAGGCCTGCCGAGCACCCCCGCCCCCTCGCTCCTCTATCCGCCCCCGCGATCGCGGAACTGTTCCGAACCACGCCTTACGAGACGGATTGATGCCCGGTGACTCGCGACGAGAGTTCCTCCGCTTCGGCCTGTCCGCGTTCGGGTCACTGTCGCTGCCCGCGCTGTACCGGATGCGTGCCGCAGCCGCGTCGCCCACGAGGGGCGAGCGCACCGCGGTCATCATCGTGTGGCTGCGCGGCGGCGGGAGCCACCTGGACACCTACGACCCGAAACCGGAGGCACCCGCCGAGTACCGCGGCCCGTTCGCGCCGCTCCAGACCAAGACGACCGGGGTACGGGTCACGGACCTGTTGCCGCGACACGCGAAGATCTCCGACCGCTTTACCATCCTGCGCTCGATGGCCCACACCGGCGGCGGGCACCCGGCCGGCTCGCTCCAGCTTCTGGCGGGCGACACCGACCCGCAGGACAAGCTCAAGCCGGTCCTGCCCGACCTGATGAGCGTCGCACACCGGCTGCGGTACGACCCGCGCCGCCCGCTGCCGAACTACGTCGGCGTCAACCCGATCGTCCGCTACGACAGCTTCACCATCGCCGGCCCGGCGTACCTGGGCGCGGGCTTCGCCCCGTTCGCGGTGACCGGCGACCCGAACGCGCCGAACTTCCGCGTGCCGAACGTCGGCCTGGCGGACCCCGGCGAGCAGGCCCGGCTCGCGGCACGATCGAAGTTGCACGGCACGCTCAACGCGCTCCGCCGCGACCTCGACCGCACAACGCCGGGGGCGGGAATGGACACGTTCCAGGAGCAGTCGCTTAACCTGCTGACCAGCCCCGAAGCGGCGCGGGCGTTCGACCTGAACCTCGAAAGCCCGAAGACCCGCGACCGATACGGGCGGAACACCTGGGGCCAGCAACTGCTCATGGCGCGGCGGCTGGTCGAGGCGGGCGTGGAGATCGTGACGACGGAACTGTCCGGCCCCCTGTGCGGCCGGGTGCAGAACTGGGACGACCACGCGGTCAACCACCACGTGTTCGACGCGCTGAAGTTCCGCGCCCCGTACTTCGATCAGGCGGTTGCGGCGCTCGTTGAAGACGTGTACGACCGCGGGCTGGACAAGCGGGTGCTGGTCGTGGTGACCGGCGAGTTCGGCCGCACGCCGAAGATCTCGTACGTCGCCAGCAGCGGCGGCGGGGTCGCCAGTGCGGCGGCGGGGACCGTGCAGCCGGGCCGCGACCACTGGCCGCGGGCGAACTCGATGCTGTGGGCCGGCGGCGGCATCCGCACCGGCCGCGTCGTCGGGGCGACCGACCGGCTCGGCGAGGACGTGGTGGACCGCCGCGTCGGGCCGGCGGACTTCCTGGCGACGATCTACCGGCACCTGGGCATCGACTACGAGCACACGGCGCTCCCCGACCAGACCGGGCGACCGATCTTCATCGTCCAGAACGGCAAGGCGATCCCGGAACTCGTCGCGTCGTGACGCGGCACTCGTTCGTGCGGGTGCGTACCCGTTCACCGCCTGCGGTGGCGTGCCGGCCTACGCCGGCGGGGTCACCGTCGAGGGCGGCAAGTTGGACGCGGTCATCTTGGAGATGCGGTCTTACGCCTTCCCGTGGGCCAAGGCCGTGCCCGCCGTCCCGTACATGCCCCGCGGCTCCGGCCGGTTCGCCGTCCACAAGCCGAAGCTGGTCGAGTGGCACGAGTGCGACGACTTCGACATGGACGCGGCATTCGAGGCATTCTTTCGCGGAGTCGATTCTCACGAGCCGGGGCCAAGGTCTGGAACGCGGCCTTGGACGAGAGCAAGTAAAGCAGACCCAGGCGCTGCACCGGCGGGACTGGAGAGCCGGCCACGGCCGGTGAGCGGTGTCATTCGCCCCTACCAGACGACCGACGTCGGGGTCGGATACTCCAGTGGCCCGGTTGCGAGATAACCCGGCATCCCACCCACCAACGTTCGTGTTGCTTCCCATCGCGTGTTCGCCTTCTCCCAGCGCTCGACCAACTCGACTTCTGCGAGCGTCTCCTCAAAGCCGTAGGCGTGCGCCGTCAGAATCGCCTTCGTGCAGACTTCCTGGTGCTTCTGCCAGCGGTAACACGGCCCCAGTTGAGCGACCCATTGCTTCAGGATCTGAACCGCCCGTTCGACCGAGTGATCCTTGTCGTGTGCCAACACGAAGCGCCGGCCGAGCTTCTCGAACGCGTGCGAGCCGAGCTTCACGCTCAACTCGGCGCCGTGGAGCCGGAACCGATAGCCCAACCATTGGGCCGACCGGTAGCGGATGTCGCGACGGGCCTCATCGAAACTGTGCTTCAACACCATGCCCGAAGGTGCGAGCAACTCACGCAGCGCCGAATCGGCTGCTTTCGCCGATTCCTCGTCGACCGCGGTCAGCAGGAGGTCGTCCGCGTACCGGATCACGCGAACTGGGTGCCCGGCCTTGCGCCAGGGCACGTGCAGGAAATGTGTCAGGTAGAGTTCCAGACCCAGTGAACTGAGCGGCCCGCCCTGTTTGATACCGGACAACTTCGGTGACTGCGGCGGTAGGACCAGTTCCAGAAAGTCCCTTAACCGGGGGCACGGCAGGAGTTTGTAGAAGACATCGAGCAGACGCGGGACCGACACACTGCCGTACGCGTCCACGATGTCGTGCGTCAGCCAGATGAAATGACCCTGTGTCGCAAGTTGTTCCGCGACCGCGACCGCTTGCTCCCGCTTCCGCCACGGCCGGTACGCAAAACTCAGCGGGTCGAACTGCGGATCGAACACGGGGCGCAGCACCAGCGCCGCGGCCTTCTGAACGACGCGATCCTGAACCTCCATCAGGACGAGCGGACGCTCCCCGTTTCCCGACGCCTTCTCGATCCAAATAACCCGTTCCGGCCCCGGCCTGTAGGTGCCCGTCGCGATGGCACGACCAAGAACGGTACTCATCTCCCAGAGTTCGTCGCCGCAGAGCGATTCCAGACGCAGTCCGTTCCGACCGGGTGATTTCGGACCGCGTGACCGAAGCGCCAGTGCGGCCAGGTAGAGGATCTTGGGCTGCGCGATCAGCTTCATCACGTCAGCGGCATACTCCTTCACCGCGTCCCAGCCCCGCGGGGAAGCCTCCCGGAGGCGCTGACGCCAGCGGTGCAAAACGGCGACGGGTTCGCCGCTGTGGAACAGAATCCCGTCGAGGTTTCGGGCGTCGGAATCGTCGAGAACCAGATCGGCGGCGATGGGATCGCTCACGAAGATTATCTCCCGGAAGAAAAACGGGGTGCGGGAGGGCATCCTTGCACCCACCGCACCCCTTCCAGCGTGAGCCGGAATTTGCCAGGATCGGCGAAGCCATCCGCGCAGAGGCGTTACCAGGGCGGTCCGTATCGGTCGTGATCACTCACAGGTGATACGGTTCCCTGATAACACCTCCGTACCAGGAGAGCACCGAAGTACCTCCCTGATCGCTGACAGCCGGTCGTGTCGGCTTGAAGCCGTCTGTCCCGGAAGATCCAGAGCAGCCGGACTGCGGGCACAACCTGGGATTCCTGTTTAACGACCGAGTCCTTGGCGGTCGTACGGAGGCAGTTTTCACGCTGCGTTCCGTAAATGAATGACAGGGTCGAAGTAAATCGAGTTCCTGATCATTCACTCCAGAGGGATCGTCCTGATGCCCCCGTGGTCTCGTGGTGTTTCGTGGCGCTTTTCTTGCCCTTCATCACCGTCACTATTCTCCCATTTTCGGCGTATTCGGTCATCCGCAGTCTCGCGTTTCGTGCAGCCAGCGGGTGATACTCGTCTGCGAAGTCGATCAAGAAACCCTGTTCGACGTCACCCATCCACGGCCAGTCGATTTCGGGCAACTTCCACTTCGTTCCCGTCGCACGAATTAAGACGCCGGCGCTGACCACAGTTTCGTGCGCCGCCCTTTCCGTGGTAATCACGCCGCACTTCCTCTTGGGCTTCTCAGCCGTGAGTTCGTTACTGTTCCAGATCACCCACCCAGGCAGTAAAAGTGCCAGTTCGCGGGCATGCACCAGTGACTCGACCAGGATCGCGACGCCGGTCTTTGCGGCGCACACGATCTCGGCAGCGAGTTGTTCGTCACCAACGACGGATCGCACGGCCTTCTTGGTCCGGCGCATCAGACAGCGAGCGACTTCCGCAATCCTGTGGTTCCGGCGGGTGTTGCACCAGTACAGGAGCTTCTTCTCCTCGAAGGCGTTCAGCTTCTCGACTGTCGGCCGCGTCCCATGTGTCTCCAGGATCACTGTCGTGACGGGCACCCGTTCTCGTTCTTCGGGCCACACATGTTCCGCGACCACGAGGAGCCGCTGGTTAGTATTTTCGTCCGACGTCCACCTGCGGGGCGTAAAGGCAAGAATCCTCCGGTACTGGCCCGAAGTAATGATGCGCAACGCGTTGTCGCCCACGGTGCTCTCGGCGTAGGGCAGAACCAAGAGATCCCAGTCGCCCTTGTCGCCCCGCGGGAATTGCCCGATCAGCCCCACGGCCACGCGACCAGGGCGTTTCTTGCGTGCGGTGTACAGACCCAGAGGCTCGTCGATTCGCGACTTGAGACGCGGGGCAATCCGGTCCAGGAGTTTGTAAGTCGGCACCGCGACCGCGATCCGTGCGCAGGGGTGGGCTCGTGCAACAGCCGCAACGGTATCCGCGATTCGATCGTCGCCCCGAAGGACGACACGAAGCGCCCGGTGTTCCGCGACGGCCTCGGTGACTTTCCAGTTCTCTTTGGCGACTCGTTCTTTCCACCGTCCCTGCTGAACCCAGCGCTCGGAGTCTTTGCGGCGGTCGTGCACTTCGACCCGATAGCCGAGTTCTTCCAGCCACACGCGAACGCCCGGCACCAGCCCCTGCGACAGCACCTGGGCGTCGGGTCGAATGACACCGTCGCCATCGAGTTGCGTGTGGGGAACGACGGGAGCGAGGTACGTCGAGCGTGTCGGCCGCATCCGGTCCCCCAAGGGGCCGCTGGCGTCGAACTCGATCACCACCCGCGTGAGGTACTCGCGGACCCCCGGCACGACGGGTTCGAGCGTGGCCCGGTGGCCCCGCCAGATGTCGATTCGGGCGGGCGTGGGACAAGTATCCCCGTCATCGCGGTCCGCGAGGCCAGATCCCAATAGTGGTTTTGGAATTAGCCCCAACGCGGAGTGTGCGTCGGTCTTCCGCTCCGCGACGGACGCATCGACGCGACGCCGTACTTGTGGTAGCCTCATGAGCCGATCTTTCCCAGATGAACGCCTCTGGGAACACGAATCGGCTGTGCGTTCACAGATTACCCCCGTGACGGGTGGTCTGCAACGATTTTCGCACCCGGATGAGGTCTTGACCACGGTCGAACGGTT